>JACQGZ010000062.1 GCA_016199305.1 Armatimonadota bacterium
CCAGTAGCGGCTGTGATCCCAGGCGGCGTCCCCGTGGCGGGCCTCCTCCTCGTTCCAGAGATCCTCCGGAAACGAGGCGTTGCCGATCCGCACGAGGTGCCGGTAGTCATCCTCGCGGAACGGCCGCACCCGGACGGGGATCCGCGACGTCTCCATCGTGTGTCGCTCCATACTCACGTCACTCGCCGCCTAGTGCCTGTTTGCCTCACGCAGGATAGCACCTGCCGCCTCACCTACACCTCGATGAACTCTGGGAGACCGCCAGAAGTGGGTGGATGCCGTGGTGGAACGGATGCTGGCCTTGGACGTCCCCGCCCGCGAGGTGGGGGACCTCGCTACCCAGGACCTGCTCATGGAGGTCATCCACGACCTGGAGAAGCGCCCGTGGATGTTTCGCTCTCAGCAGGGTGATCTAGCCGACCGCGACACAATGAACGCCATCAGACGTTAGACTCAGGGCTCGCCCGCGGCGGCTCGCGCCAGCGCCCATGAGGAGACGCCGGGCTCCACCCGATTCATGGACGGAGCCCGGCTCTTTTGCCGCTCCCCCACAGCAGGAGCACCCCCATAATGGCGTACATGGGGAGGTGCCCGACAAGTTCCACCCAGCCCAGAAAGGGGAGGGTCAGGTTGAACGGCACCCACGCGAGAAGGATAACCGGCCGCGTCGCCAGGCCGGACGCGATGACCGCGCCCATCGCCACCTCGATCAGACCCGCCGCCACAACGAAGTCGGCATTCGAAAAGCCGGGGAATCCCAGGGCGGGCATGAAGTTGAAGGGGTGCCGCTCCAGGAAAGCCAGCCCCAGCTGGACGTTCCAAAGCTTTTCGCTGAATCCGAGCCAGACGATCGCGGCACCGGCCAGCACGCGCAGCAGCGGCACGGCCAGGGGAACCCACCGGGGCGAGGGGCGGGCGGGGCTCCCAAAGATTGCATCGAGCGCATAGGGGCCGCGGCCAAAGATGACGAGAAACAGGCCGATGCCCAGCAATTCCAGATGTTCGAGGGTGTCGACGACGCCGAACAGGAGCAGGCCCACCGGAAAGAGCAGCGCCAATACCGCGGCGCCCCCGCGCGTCAGCGCCCCATAGGTAAAGCTCAGGGCCACCACGATCTCCAGGAGCGCCGTCATCCCTCCGACCAGGTTTCGCGGCAGGATCAGGTTAGGGGCGAAGTACTGTCGCTGCACCCCCGAAACCATGAGCGCGACGGCAATGTGCAGAGCCAGGATGAGGGGGATCCACGCGAGTAACCGCCGCATCGCCTCGGATGACTCCGTCGCCGCCGCCGACACCGGCCGGAAGCGCTGCCACGCCCGCTCCACCAGATAGGCGAGGCCCAGGGCGGCCGCTACGACCGCCAGGGCAAGCAGCGTCCGGCGGAAAGCGGCGGGATCCAACTGCAGCGGGTAGGGAGAGGGGTCGACGAACCATTTCTCGTGCGCCAGGGCGGGAGCGGGGGTAGCGAGCAAGATGGCGATGGCGGCAGTGGCCTTTCGGATCATCACGATATCTCCTCTGAAGCTCGGCCTTCCTTACCCTTCTCGCCGCATCCCGGCCGCGGAACTTCCGGCCGGCGCCGACCGTCTATGCACCGAAGTCTTCTCCAAGGAGGTTGTCATGCCGCGACTGTTTCGCTCGGTCGGCTTTGTGCTGCTCTTCGTCACCGCCGGCGCGTCCCCCGCTCTGGCCTGCGCCGCTCTGATTGGCCCCAACGGCGCCGTCAATCTGGTTCGAACTACGACCCTGGCCGGTTACCACGATGGCATCGAGCACTACATCACCTCCTTCTCCTTCCAGGGTGGAGACGGCAAGTTCGGATCGATCGTTCCACTCCCCGGCATCCCCACAAAAGTCGAGCGCGGCGGAGGCTGGACGCTGCAGCGTCTGATCCGCGAGACGCAGCCGCGGCGAGAGGTGCGGGCGCTCCTGAGTAGCCCGGCCAGCGAGCGTGATGGTGTCCGCGTCATCCTGGAAACCAGGATCGACGCGCTGGACATCACCATTCTGGAAGGCGGCGGGGCCGCGGTGGGGCGCTGGGCGCGCGACCACGGCTTCATCCTGCCGCCGGATGCGCCCGAGGTGCTGGACTTCTACGCCGGCCGCAGCCCGATCTTCATGGCCGCCCGGTTCGACGCGGACGCCGCGAAGCAGCGCGGACAGCAGATCGGCGACGGCACTCCCATCCACCTGACGATCCCCGTCGAGAACCCCTGGGTGCCCCTGCGCATCCTGGCGCTGGGCAAGCAGGGCGGCGATCTGGTCCAGGCCGACGTCTACCTGCTCACCGACATCCGGCCGGCCTTCCTGCCGGGGCCGCGCCGCGGGATGTTCCTGCAGTACAGCGCCCCCGCCTCGCCCGAGTTGATGCGCGACCTGCGCTCGGACAAGGGCATGGGTTGGCTGCCGGCCTCCGGCATGTGGCTGACGCACCTGGCGATCAACAGCGCGGCCAGCGACCTGACCTATGATCTCGCCGTTGACGCGGGCGCCGGCACGTGGCCTTCCCGTCAGCCCGGCGGGATCGCACCGGCGCTGGCCGTGGGGATGATCCTGAGCGCAGTCTGGGTGACCGGACTGGCCTGGGCGTGGCCCCGGTGAAAGTCATGGCGGGCGCCTACCCCCTCGCCCGCCTCTCGGCCCTCAGCGGCGCGGCGATTCTCCTCGCCGCGTTGCTGCCCGGGGTCGGGGGCGTCGGCCGACCGGAGCCCCAGGTGGTCATCATCACCCTGCGCCATTCGCGCTTTCTCCCCGCCCACCTTACGGTGCGGCGCGGCACCCCCGTGCGGTTCGTCATCACCAACGTCGACCCCATCGACCACGAGTTCATCCTGGGCGACGAGGCGGTGCAGCGACGCCACGAGACGGGAACGGAACAGGAGCACGGCGCCGTCCCCGGCGAGGTCACCGTCCCGGCGGGGAGCACGAGGGAGACAACGTACACCTTCACACGCCCCGGCCGGCTGCTGATCGGCTGTCACGCCCCGGGGCACTACAACTACGGCATGCGGGGATGGGTGCGGGTGGTGGATTAGCGCTTACGCCTCGTCCAGCTGCTCCTCGACGTTACCGAACCAGATGCTCTCGGACGGGCGATCGGGGTCGAACAGGATCCTCACCGGCTGTCCTTCCTCCCAGATCACGGCCTCCTCAGGGTTCAGGTAGCCGCTCTTGCCCTCATGCGTCCGCCCGTCGCGGTCAGTGTAGCGGTAGTGGACGACCCATTGCCGTACGCGGTTGTACCGGAAGTTGGTCTCGGTCACCGCCGTGATCA
>JACQGZ010000011.1 GCA_016199305.1 Armatimonadota bacterium
CGGATAGGTGAGCGCATTGGGGATGATCTGGTGCTCGAGGTCGACGAAGATCACGACCACCATGATCAGGGCGAAGATCCACGCGCGTAGGGCGGCGGCGGAGAGTCCGAACCGCCACCAGACGGCGAGGAAGAGCAGCGCGGTGCCCGCCTCGACCAGCGGATACCGCCAGGAGATCGGGGCTCCGCAATCCCGGCAGCGACCGCGGAGCCAGAGGAAACTCAGCACGGGGATGTTGTCGCGCGCGCGGATGAAACGGCCGCAGTGGGGGCAGCGGGAGCGAGGGGTGATGACCGACTCGTGTCGGGGGAGGCGATAGATCGCCACGTTCGCGAAACTGCCCGCCACCGCCCCGAGCAGCGTGGCGACGAGGCCTTCAGCCACGGGGCGCATCGGCGCTGCGGCAGGAAATACCTCGCCGCCGGCGAATACGATAGGAAACTTCAGAGCTCTGCCGCCGGCCCGCCCCGACCGACGGCGACATCGGAGCAATCGTCGAGGAGGCGTTCCCCTTGCGACTCGCCGCGCTCGGACTCACGATCGGAGCGATTCTCGGTCTCTCCCTCCCGCTCCTGGCCCAGCAGACCGCCCCCGCGCCCTCCCCGGTGTTGATCGTTCCCGGACAGAGCATCGCCGGCGTCGTGCTGGGACGGTCGGTGCGGTCGGTGATGAGCCGCCTGGGGCCGCCGTCGGAGACCCGCACCGTCCGCGACGGCACGCTGTACGTCTTCGCCCGCTTCGGCATCACGGTGTACGGGGACGGGGACATCATCCGCGCCGTCTCGGCCACGAACAGCCTCTTCCGCACGCCCGAGGGCATCGGCCTGGGCTCCTCCGACGCGGAGGTGCGCCGGGTGTACGGAGCCCAGTTCACGGACGTGGTCGTGGAGGGACTCCCCGGGCTGGCGTACGACCACCTGGGGCTGGCCTTCGGGTTTGAGCGCGGCGGCGTCGCGGTCATCCTGGTCTACACCCCGCACGTCCAGGCGCAGGCGGCCTTCATCTCGCTCCCCTTCGTGGAGAACCTGAAGCCGTTTTCGCCGGAGACGGGGTACATGTCGCTCTCGGGGTACCTGCGCTACCTGGTCTTCCAGCAGAGCGGCATCTGGCTCTCCTACCGGGAGGCCGCCCGGATCATCCGCGAGCAGGCCCGCGTCCGGGGCTAAGGCGCCACCGGACTGACTCCCCACGATCGCGGGCCGGCGCGGCGAGCCGGATCACTCCGCCAGCAGCAGGCGCCCGCTGCCCACCGCCTTCGCGTCCAGCAGGGCAACGTCCGCCTTGCGGATGAGGTCGTCTGGATTGGTGGCGTCGCCCGGGAACTGCGCGATCCCGGCGCAGATGGTCAACTTCACCGGGACGCCGTCGTGCCCCACGTACACCTCGGAGGCGACGGCCTGCTGCAGGCGTGTGATGATGTTGAACCCGGCGGCCACCGGCGTCTCCGGCAGCAGCACCACCACCTCGTCCCCGCCGAACCGCGCGGGGACGTCCACCGCGCGAAGGTTCCGCCGGATCACGGCGCAGACCTGGGTCAGGATCTCGTCGCCGATGAGGTGCCCGTGGCCGCGGTTCAACTCCTTGAACCCGTCCAGGTCCATCATCACCAGGCAGAGCGGGGTGTCGTAGCGCTCGCTGCGCTGGAGCTCCTCGCGCAGGCGCAGGGTGAAGTAGCGCCGGTTGTACAGCCCGGTCAGCTCGTCGGTGATCGCCAGCGTCCACATCTTGGCCATCAGATCGAAGTTGCTGAGAATCCAGGCCAGCTGGGCGGCCACGATGGAGATGGCCTGCAGGTCGTCCGAGGTGAAGTCCTCCGCCCCGGACAGTTTGCCGACGTTGAGGACGCCGACGATGCGCTCCTGCGCCCGGATGGGGATGACCATCGCCGAGCGGGGCCGGCGGGTCTTCCGTTTGGAGTCGATGCGGCCGGTGATCAGGCGGGGGCGCCCGTCGGTGACGACCTCGCCGGCGGGCCCCGCGTCGAGGCCCACCCGCATCCCGGGCTGGACCTCCGGGCTCAGGCCCCGTGAGGCGACGACCGAGAGCTCGTCCTCTTTCAGGAGCATGATCGAGCCCTGCTCGGCGCCGACCCATTCCAGCAGGCGG
The DNA here is from genome assembly GCA_016199305.1 of Armatimonadota bacterium. GTDB lineage: Bacteria > Sysuimicrobiota > Sysuimicrobiia > Sysuimicrobiales > Humicultoraceae > JACQGZ01. Next base: position 2,107 of record JACQGZ010000011.1, read on the forward strand.
TCCAGGTAGCGCTCGAGCGTCCCCTCCAGGTTCCCCCCGGGCAGGAGGTCGGCCGAGGTATCGATGACCCAGTTCAGGGCGGCGTGAAAGCGGACGGGTTCCAACTCATGAGGGGTATGCCCGTCCGCAGAACCCACTAGACCTGAGGGCGCGAG
>JACQGZ010000065.1 GCA_016199305.1 Armatimonadota bacterium
GAGGGCGGGGAGCTCGCCCTCTCCGGCTGGTGGCAGGTTGAGGCGATCATCCGCCGGCGCGGGCGGATGGACGCGTCGGCAGCCTTCCCCCTCTATCTCGGCCCCACCGCCCCGGGGTCCAACGACCCGGCCGCCGAGGCGCTCTTGCGGCGGGCACGGGAGGCCACCGGCCATTTGAAGTCCTGGCGGGAGGCGGAGGCGCTCACCGACGGCAACGGAGGGTTCGTGTTCGCGCGCTATGAGCTCATGCCGCCGGACCGCCTGCGCTACCGGACCGGCGGACGCGCCCCCCAGGGCGGGACCGCCGCGACGACGGAGGCCATCATCATTGGCGCCACCCGCTATCTCCGGCAGGGCGAAGGCCCCTGGGAGCGGGACACTCTGCCGTCCCCGATCGTCGTAGAGGGTCCCGCGCTCTATCTTCGGGACGCCGAGGGGGCCAGGCGCAGCCGCCGGGAGGCGTGCGACGGCGAGGAGTGCCAGATCGTGCTCTGGCGAGGGCCGGGCGGGAGTCCGCACTACGCGGGCTGGATCGGCGTGCGGACCTTCCGCGTCCACAGGCTGCTGATGGCGGCCCCGGCTCACTACATGACCCTGCGCGCGTTCGACTTCAACCGGGTCAGTCAGATCGCCCCTCCGGAATAGCCGCCCGCGCAGGAATCGGTCCCCGCCGGGCGGAAATCAGGTCCGGTCCTTTGCACACCCGCCGCCCCCTCCACGAGGTCACCCGCAACCTAGTGGCCACGGCCATGGGGCGCGAGCCCGCGGATCTGATCGTGCGGGGCGGGCGGCTGGTCAACGTCAACACGGCGCAGATCCTGGACGGCACCGACCTGGCGGTGCGCGACGGCTATCTCGCCTTCGTCGGTGACGCCTCGCACATCCCCATCTCAGCGGCGACCCGCATGGTGGAGGCGGCCGGCCGCTACCTGGTCCCCGGGCTGATCGATACCCACCTGCACGTGGAGAGCAGCATGGTGGATGTGCGCAGTTTCGCCCGCGCCGTCCTCCCCGAGGGCACCACCACCATCGCCTGCGACAATCACGAGATCGCGAATGTCTTCGGCCTGCGGGCGGTGGAACTGTTCAGCCAGGCAGCGCAGGGCCTGCCGCTGAAAGTGCTGGTGGCCATGCCGGTCTGCGTGCCGTCCATTCCCGGTTTCGAGGATGCCGGAGCGGTGATCACGGCGCGCGAGGTGACGGAGGCGTACGCGCGGGGGTGGGCCCATCTCCAGGGAGAGCAGATGAACTTTCCGGGGGTCATCTACGGCGACCCGGCCGTCCACGAGATCCTGGCCGCCTCTCTGCGCGCCGGGGTCGTGCTCACCGGCCACTACGCCAGCCCGGAGATCGCCCGCGGCCTGCCGGCCTTCGTCGCCGCCGGCATCACGGCTTGCCACGAGGGGACGACCGCCGAGGACGCCTTGCGCCGCGCTCAGCTAGGATGTTACGCGCAGCAGCGCTACGGCACCGCCTGGCTGGAGATGCCACAGATGATCCGCGCCGTCACCGAAACCCCCGGGCTGGATACGCGGTTCTTCACTTTGATCACCGACGACGTCACGCCGACCACCCTCGTCCGGGACGGGCACATGAGTCGCGTCGTGCGCGCCGCCATCGCCCAGGGGGTCGCGCCCGTGGTCGTCCTGCAGATGGCGGCGTTGAATGCCGCCCAACTGCTGGAGCGCAGCCGCTGGATCGGGACGCTCTCTCCGGGCCGGGCCGCCGACATCCTGGTCGTCAGCGATCTGGTCCGCCTGACGATCGATCAGGTCTATGCCGATGGCGTACTGGTGGCCGAAGACGGCGAGATGGCCGTCGACATCCCCCCGTACCCGTATCCCGCCTGGGCCCTGCGGTCCGTCCACCTGGCGCCTCTCACCCTGGAGGACGTCCGCATCGCGCACGAGGGCGGGCCGGCCCGCGTGCGGGTGATGCGGATTCATCCCGGGAAGGTGCACACCGACCAGGAGATCGCGGAGATCACACCGGTGGACGGGGCGCTGGCGGCAGATCCGGCGCGCGATCTGGCCAAAGTTGCCATCTTCTACCGGCACGAGCCGCGCGACGGGGCCAGCGGCACCCGCGGGTTTGGGTTCCTCACCGGCCTGCAGTTCGGCGCCCACGCGGCCTTCGGGTCTACGGTGGCGCACGACTCCCACAACCTGATGGTCCTGGGCACGGACGACGACGACATGGTGGTGGCCGCCAACGAGCTGATCCGGCTCGGCGGAGGGATGGTGGTGGTGATCGGCGGCCGGGTACGCGCGGCCGTGCCCCTGCCGCTGGCCGGGCTGATGTCTCTCGACGACGCCCACACGGTGGCCGGCCAGGTGGAGGCCCTGGAGGCGGCGCTCCGCGAGGCCGGTTGCCCGGCGCCCAACGTCGAGATGACGCTGAGCCTGCTCCCGCTGATCGTCATCCCCCGGCTGCGCATCACCAACCGCGAGACCGGTCTGGTAGAGCTCCCCCCCGGTGAACCGCCGCGCTTCGTCGGCCTGACCGTCGAGTGAGATAGGCGCGGGGGGATGCCTTCGAAGATGTCCCGCCCTGGCACTGGGCCTTTGAAGCGGTCCAGCGGGGGTAGGAACCTCCGGCCAGACCGCACGCATCTACGTCTAAAGAGGCGTGGGGGTGGGCACAGCCTCCGGTGCGGGGGCGGCGGCCCCAACACATGGAACGGGTGCCGCTGGCGCGACGGCCTCACACAAGGCGCTGGCCTTAACGTAGGACCGGTCGCCACTCCCCCGCAAAACTGTTGAGGGGCGGGGCCCGCTGCTCCGCCCTTCGCCGTTTCTCCTCTCTCTGCCATCCGCAGCCGCTCTCATCAGGTGTTATACTGACCGTATCAAGCAATGGCCCGATCGCAAACCTCGACAGAGTTAGAAATCCGACTCTTTGAGCGGCCGCGAAAGCTCCCCTTCCGCGGCCGTTCGCTCAAGACATTCTCCGCTCTGCTGCGGCGGGAGGCGCGGCGGTCCGGGCCATGGCTGGACCGCGTCGCCGATGTCGTCGAGGCGCTGGGCCGGGAGGGGTGGCGCTACCGGGCGTTTACCGGAAAGACGCTTGTCCTTTCCCACCTGCGCGCGATCGATGAGGAGGAGATGCGGGCCTACCTCTCCGAGCGGTTCGGCCGCGAGGTGCTGCCGCAGATCGCCATCCACGAACGCGCCGATGCGGATCGTGACGCGCCCCCGCCGCTGCCGAAGGCCGACGACGAGCTGAGCCGGGAACTGCGCCGGTTGATCGGGGCGGACAGCCACAAAGAGGACCTGCACCTGGGCCATCCCCCAGAGGAATTGAGCGAACTGCTGCTGGACATGTCCTTCCTGGCGCAGGAAGCGATGGAGGACGGCGACGTCTCCACCCTGCTGGAGCGCATCCGCGAAGAGCACGAGAAGGACGCGCAGTACCGCGACCTGCACAGCCGCTACCAGGCCCTCCTCGACCGCACCAGCGTCGGCGATCCGGCGGCGGAGGAAGCCTACTGGGACCTCTTCTCCTACATGTCCAAGAAGCTGGCCCGCCTCATCCCCGCGCTGCAGGCCTTCCTCGACCGGCGGGGGTTCGGCGACCTCTGCGAGCACGAAGCCACCGCGTTCCTGACCGCGGCGCTCTCCCAGGCCCTCTCCTTCATCGAAGCCCAAGACGAGCGGTGAGGCGGCGGCGCCGCGCCGCCGGGAGGCCGGGCGGGATTCCGTGACACTGCTGGACCGCTTCCAGCGCGAGCTGGAACGTCTCGAGACCGACCTCAACCGCGAGACCTACCGGCAGTACGCCGGCCTGCCCTACGACGAAAGCCTGATGGAACAGCGCAGCCGGGAGATGGAGACCCTGGTCCGCGGCGTCCTGGAGGAGGTGCCCGCGGCGGACTTCCCGCGCCCGCTGCTCTACGCCTCCGTGCGCGCCAGCCGGGCCTCCGAGTACACGCGTCTCGACAACGAGATCTACCGGCTGCGCGGCGACGCCGTGAGCGTGGAGGACGAGGGCGAGACGGTCAATCTGAACAACTGGCGGCTCTTCAACCGCGCACATGTCCGGGCCCCCCAACGCCGGCGCCGCGTTTTCGACGCCCTCCTGGACCGCGCCCTGGTCCTGACCCCGCTGCTGGCGGAGCGCTTCGCGCTCAGCCGCGACCTCTTCGGCCGATACAACATGACGCCGCTCGACGCCTACCTGGAGGAAGAGGAGGTGGACTTCTCGAGCCTCTGGCAGTTGGTCGATTCGACGGCGCGGGCGGCGAGACCGGCCTTCCGCGAGGCCCTTGCAGGCTTCTCCGCCGAGCTGCTCGGACAGCCCCCGGACTACTATGACGACTACTACGTCTTCGGGAACGTGATCTACGAGCCGGTGGACCGCCACTTCGCCGGGGTGGATTTCGCCGCGCTGGTGGGGCCGATCTACGAGGGGCTGGGCTTCGACCTGTCACAGATCGCCGTCGACGGCGAACCGCGTGAGCGCAAGCACGCCTCTCCGATCTGCTTCGCCGTGCGCGTCCCCGACGAGGTGTACGTCCTCTACCAGCAGACCAGCCCGGTCTACGACTACACCGGCTACTGCCACGAGATGGGGCACGCGCTGCACTTCGCCTCGGTGAACCGGGCGCTGCCCTACATGGACCGCTACCTGGTGCCCGCGGGGGTCGCCGAGATCTTCAGCCTCCTCTTCGAGACCCTGGGGACCACCCCGCGCTTTCTCGCCGAAGAGGTGGGCCTGCCCCAGGCGGCGATCGACGACCTGCGCCGGCGCGAGCGGCTCATGGATCTGTACTTCCTCACCTTCTACGGCGCCAACGCGATGTTCAATCTGCGCTACTGGACCGAGCATCCGGACATGGACGCCGCCGACGCGCTCTACGCCGATCTCTATGCCCGCTACGTAGGCCTGGAGATGCCCGGCCGCTACTGGCAGACCCACCACGTGGTCGCGCTCTACGACGTCTACGCGCCTTCCTACTTGCTGGCGAAAGTCCGCACCGCCGAACTCCGCCGCCTCTTGGAGGAGCGCTTCACGGAGCGCTGGTGGCGCAACCCGGCGGCGGGCGCCTATCTCCGCGAGGAGCTGATGGGGCCGGGCAGGGGGATCCCGGTGGACACGTTCTCCCGGCTGGATCCCCGGCCCTCTCTGGTTTCACTCGGGCTCTAGGGGCACGCCCGGGTCCACTACGTCCGGCGTGCGACTTCGCGGACCGCCGCCAGGACCTCTCCGACTACCACCTGCAGCGCCGCCGCCACCGGCACCGCGAGCAGCGCTCCGGCGATGCCCAGGAGTTTGGCGCCGATCAGGAGCGCCACGACCGTCAGCAGGGGAGAGAGGCCCACCGACAGCCGCATCACGCGGGGCACCACGAAGTTCGATTCGAGCTGCTGCACGAGCGCATAGAATCCCGCCACCACCAGCACCCGCCACCAGGGCGGCTGAAAGAGCGCGATCAGCGCGGCGGGGATCGCCCCCAGGATCGGGCCGACGATCGGAATCAATTCGGTGATGCCGGCGATCAGCCCCAGCAGCAGCGGGTAGGGCAGCCGCAGGGCGACGGCGCCAAGGCCGACGACGACGCCGATGATCAGGCCGAGCAGCAGTTGCCCCCGCAGCCACCCGCCGAACTTGAGCCCGATGCGCTGCAGGATCTCCTCGACCTGGTCCCGCCGCTCTCTGGGGAAGAGCGTCAGGAAGCCCCGCTTCATCTGCTGCCCCTCGACCAGCATGTAGTAGGTCATGAAGAGCACCGTGACGATGGAAACCACGCCGCCGAGCGCGCGGAACGCCACCCCGGCGGCGGTGCCGAAATAGCGGCTGAGACCGGCGAGTTCCTGGGGGAGGCGGGAGACGATGACCGAGAGATCGGGGAGCCATTCGTATCGGCCCTCCAGGGCGGCAGCCGACTGTTCCAGGTTCTGCATGATCTGCGGCAGCGCGGCGATGAAGTCGCGGGTCTCGGTGACCAGGGGAGTGAGGATGATCCCGGCCATCAGAAACAACAGCAGGATCAGCCCAAGGTAGACCAAGAGGATGGCGGCCGGCTGGGAGATCTGGCGCTGGCGGCGGCCGAAGCGCCTCCGCTGGATGGCCGCCGTCAGCGGGCTGATGCCGGCGGCCAGGATGACGGAGATCAGCAGGAGGAGCAGGATCGCCGTGATCTGGACGAGGAGGCGGACGAGGCCGATGACCAGGAGGACCGTGAGGGCGACGAGGGCGGTTTGGGCGATGAGGTCGCGGGCGCGGGCCACGAGCCTCTACGTTCGCTGCCCGCCGGGCGGTTCCTTGACACCCCTGCGCGCCGTCCCTACTATGGATGTGTTGAGGGTGTTCCGCGGTAGCTCAATTGGTAGAGCGTCCGGCTGTTAACCGGATGGTTGCAGGTTCGATTCCTGCCCGCGGAGCCAGGTGCGCATATCCATCAAAGAGCTCTGAGGGACCCGAAGCCCTCGGAGCTCTTTCAGTTTCTCGTTGACGGCCTGCAGGTGGATCAGAGGTACCTAGAAACACGAGGGCGCACCGCCGGGTGCGCCCTCTGTGGTTCGTTGCGCGGGGCGAGTCAGCTGGCCGCCGGAACCATTTCCCTCCCGTAGATGGTGCGCAGGCCCCGCCAGGCTGCGAACATTCCGACGAGAGGTGGGATGTTGAGGAAGAAGTGCAGCCAGATGAGGGGGAAGAAGTAGCCCAGGATTCCCTGAGGCCCCCACCGTGATGCCCAAGGCGTAGTACTGGTACATCTTGGCCACGTGCTCGATGGTGTGGACCCCCTGGACCGCCATGGCCACCCACAGTGCTGTGGGCACGCTGGCGCCGGCGCGGCGCCAGAGCAGGAATACGACCAGCAGCCCGCTCTGGGTCACAACGTTGAAGAGAAAGTGCACCCACTCGGTGTCAAACATGGCACCCAGGATCCCCTGAGCGACAGGCATACCCAGGACGAACTTCTGCACGAGTTGCGCGATGTGTTCGAAGACGTGACCGGCCTGCAGAATGACGAAGATCCCCATGACGAATATCGCCGCCATGGCTGACCCCTCACGTCTTTCCGCCGCCAATGCCATAGTCATCCCTCCCCTTGGTTGTGGGAACGGCTTCGCCGCCTCGCCCGGCCCGGCGCTCGCCGGGACGCGTATGAGTCGTTGGCCATCTACATACAGCCTGCAACGGACGCTGACAATCGGGGCGTTGACTGTATTCCAGACGACAGAGGCTCCGGAATCTATCGAACGACAGATACGGCCTGAACGGAGACCGGTCGGGGCAATGGCGGCCAGCGCGTGCCCGCGAGCACCGGGGACGGGCGATCAGAGTCGTCCAGCCGCAGTCGAGGGCGTCACGGCCCGGAGCGCAGCGAATGGCCGAGCGCTGGCGCGCGGGGCAGACCCTCCGCGTGGTCCGCCGCGAGCCGTATCGGACGGGGACGGCAAAGATCCTCCCCCTGCACATCCTGCCGCCCGGAGGACCCTCGTAGCGGTCAGGTCCTAGAACCTGGTCGCAGTCTGAAGCAGTCGTCGCTGTGCGGCATCCCGAAGGTCGTCGTACGCTTCTCTGGAGACGCTGATCAGCCGCTGGAACCCGTCGCCGTCGAGAGCCAGTAAGTCGACCGGGGTCTGCGCCGTCACCGAGGCGGTCCGCCCCATCTCCCCGAGCAGGCCGATCTCGCCGAAGTAGTCCCCCCCGGCCGCAGAGACCGACTCCTGTATGCTTGTCGCAGGAGCCATGGCCACGGACACCGCCATATTCCGCGACATTGCCCTGGTCTTCGCCGCGATCCTGGTCGGCGGGATCATCACGGTCGCGCTCCGTCAGCCCCTCTTCGTGGGGTACGTGATCGGCGGCCTGCTGGTCAGCCCCTTCACGCCCGGTCCCGCCGTGCAGGACGTCGCCACCTTTGAGCTGTTCGCCCAGGTGGGCGTGGTCCTGCTGATGTTCTCGATCGGCATCGAATTCTCGCTGCGCGAACTCACCCGGCTCGGCGCGCCGGCCACCCTGGGGGCGCCGCTGACGATGGGACTGTTCGTCCTCCTCGCGGTGGCCGTGGGGGCAGTGCTCGGCTGGCCGATCACCCAGAGCATCGCGGTCGGTATGATCCTCTCCGTGGCCAGCACGATGGTAGCGGTCAAGCTCCTCGTGGAACGGGGCGAGGCCCAAACCCCGCACGCGCGCCTGACCGTCGCCACCCTCCTGGCCGAGGACCTGATCGTTATTGGACTCATCGTGTTTCTTCCGGTCCTGGGCGGAGCGGGGGGAGCGCCCCTCGCCTCGTTGGGCGTGGCTCTCCTGCGCGCGGTGCTTGTCCTGGTCCCGTTCTTCTACTTAGCGAACCGGGCGGTCCCGCGCCTGCTGGAACGTGTGGCCCGCCGCAACAACACGGAGTTGTTCCTGCTTGTCGCCATCGCGATCGGCATCGGGACGGCGGGGATCTCCAACGCTCTCGGGCTCTCGGTCGCCCTGGGCGCGTTCCTGGCCGGGCTGATCATCAGCGAATCGGAGTTCACCCACGAGATCCTGGCACGGCTCCTGCCCCTCCGCGACGTCTTTGTGGCGCTGTTCTTTGTCTCCATCGGCATGCTCATTCGCCCTCGGGACCTCCTTGCCGACCTCCCGAGCGTGCTCATCATCCTGGCGCTCATCCTGGCCGGCAAGTTCGCCGTACGGACGCTGGTGCTGCGTACGTTTGGCTACCCGCTCGCGATGGCCACGCTGGTCAGCGTCCACTTGGCTCAGGCCGGAGAGTTCACCTTCGTCCTGGCCCAGGTCGGCCGGGTTGTCGGCGTCCTCAGCGAGTCCCTCTACCATGCCATTCTGGCGGCGTCTCTGATCTCTATCGTTGTCACGGCTCTGCTCTCCCGTCTGGCGCATCGTCTGATTGAGGAACCTATCCCGTCCGGTCCTACGCAACCGGGACCGGCACCGGGGATCGCCGGCCACGTCCTGATCTGTGGTTTTGGACGCGTCGGGGGGGTGATCGGCGAGGCGCTGCGCGCCGTTGGTGTGTCCTATGCGGTGATCGACCTGGATTTCCGCGTCGTCGAGCGACTCCGCGGAGAGGGGATCCCGTGTGTCTACGGAGATGCCGCCAGCGAACCCGTCCTACGTCACGTGGGCGCGGAGCGAGCGCGGTTGGCCGTCGTTGCCATCCCGGACTTCCAGAAGGCACGCCTCGTCGTGCGGAGGCTGAAAGAGATCAACCACGAAGTCCCGGTCCTGGTGCGATCCCACCACCTCGGGGACCGTCTGGCCCTCGCGGAGGACGGAGCGGCGGAAGTGATTCAACCCGAATTCGAGGCTGCCGTCACCCTCACGCGGCACGTGCTGGAGCGCCTGGGCATGCCCTGGGACGAATCCAAGGAACGTCTGCACACTCTCCCCCACTGGGATCCTCATACAGCCTTACTGGAGCCACCACCCTATGCCATAGCCGAGAAGCCCTCCGACCAACGTGAGAGGTAGGGATCGCCAGGGCGTCGTGCACGCTGCTCCTACGGCAGCCGCGAGCCGGGCGACTGACAGGGAGGCACCCGGCTCCGGAAGGAGGGCAAGGGCTCCTAGCCCCCCGAACAGCGGAGCCGGAATTCGGTCCAGGAAGGCGCGGACGGCTGCCGGAGGGTCGGGAAGCAGCACTAGAGCCAGGGCTCTGCTTCCATAGGTGACGGCCGCGAGAGCAAGCAGCAACGCGAGACTCATGCAGCCCTCATGGCAGGGCGACCAGGAGCGCTGCCAGCACCGGGATTAGGCCTCGGCCCGACGGCCAGAGGGCAGCGAGGACGATGGTAAGGAAGAAGGCGGCAACCGCGCGCACGGCCAGATCGCGACGTCGCGCGGATAGGGCCGCCAGTCCGATGAAGAGGACCGGGAAGATGGCATCGGCGAGGTCCCTCAACCCGACCAGAGAGGCGCCAAGCAGGCCCAGGGTCGTCCCCATCAGCCATGCCAAGTAGCAAATCAGGCCTGAAACGGCCAGGATCAGCGAGGCCCGACCCTCCGTGGCCAGCGCCAGTCCGACGGTTTCATCGATGAGGAACCAGGCAAGCCCCGCGCGGGCAAGGGGTGGAGCGCCAATCCGGGGCCGCAGGACCGCCCCGAGGAGCAGGTTGCGGAGGTTGAGCGCGATGGCGGTGACGAGCAGCGCCGCCGGCTGCGACCCGGCGAGGAGGAGACCCACCGTGGCGAACTGGACCACGCCGGAGAAGATGAGCCCGGACGCTGCCAGCGTCAGTCCTGCGCCGATGAGGGGGCGCGCGGCCGCCCCGAAGATGGTCCCAAAGACCCCGATCGCAAAGGCGAGGGGTAGCGTCGCCAGAAGAATGCTACGGGGAGAGCCGCCTTGGGTCACGGATATTACGCCTCTGGGAGACGAGGTTACCTCATCTATCCCAGCTCGTCGAAGAGGAGGAGGGTGGGCTCTCCAGGATGAGCGTGATCGTGAGCCCCGCGGTCGCGACCGTGGACGACGCCGAGGTGGTCAGCATCGTGCTCGACTTTCTGGCGTCACGGCCCGGAGCGCAGCGAATGGCCGAGCGCTGGCGCGCGGGGCAGACCCTCCGCGTGGTGCGACGCGAGCCGTATCGCACCGGGACGGCGAAGATCCTCCCGCTGCAATCCTGCCTCCCCAGGGTCCCTTCTAGCGACGCCCCTCCGCGCGCTCCTCGCCTGGGATTGCTTGACGCCCCGAACCGCGTTGCTAGTGTAGAGCTATCCGGCCAATCCGCTCTGGAGGGATCCACATGAAGAAACATCCCGAGGCGCGTCTCATCGACGAGGAGCTGGCGGCGCGCCTGGCAGCAAGGGATGTGGCATGCGCCGTTGACTCGTCCACAGCTTCGGGTAGGATACGTCTCCTGGGTAGGCCGCACTTGAACAGGGAGGTCAGTAGTATAGACGCACCTCTCGTGGCATAATCGGGCCAGAAACCGCGTTTACAAGGGAGCAGATGAAGCAGGAGGCCGGAGGGTCCGTGGCGTCGCCAATCGCGGTTGGCATCGTCCATGCCAGCCGTCTGATCCGGGAGGGATTTCACGACCTGCTGGGTCAGCAGACGGAAGTGAGCGTTGCCGCGTCCTTCGGCGACGCCCGAGAGGTTCTGGCCAACCCGGTGTCGGGCGACCACGTCCTCATCTACGACCTCGGCACCGCCAGGCAGGACGGGCCGGCGCTGCTCATGGAGCTGCATCAACGGCTGCCCCAGGCCAAGATTCTGATGTTCAACGTCACAGACGACGATGAGGCGATCATCGAATGCGTGCGCGTCGGCGCGTCCGGCTGCATCCTGCAGGATGCCACGCTGGAAGATCTGCTCGCGGCGATCCGCTCGATAGCCCGGGGAACGCCGCATTCGTCCCCCCGGGTGATCACATCGCTGTTTAGCTACGTGGCCAGCCTGCAGGCGGGGGAGGATCGCCTGCCGCCCCAGCCGCTCACCAAGCGTGAAGAGCAGATCCTGCAGCTGGTCGTACAAGGGCTGAGCAACAAGGAAATCGCGCAGAAGCTGTACCTCCGGCCGCAGACCGTGAAGAATTACGTTCACCTGATCCTGCAGAAACTGGACGTGCACAGCCGCCTAGAGCTCATCCGCCACCTGCGTTCCGGCAGGCACTGAGCCCTTCCCCGGTACCGCTGTACTGGTACCTTCCTGGACCTCTTGAGTACCCGCGTTTCTAGTCCGCTCGGCCAGCCCACCGCATCCTGAGATCAAGTCCGACCGACGCGGGTGAAGCCCTGGAGAGCCGGGGGACCCGTGTACCGGCAACCCGGACAGGCGGACGGGGGAGGGGTGGGGACGATGGCCGGGTTTCCAAGAGCCAAGCGTCTCGCCGAGCCGAGGCCGTCATCCTCACCCTCTCCCCGCCAAGTCACCCCGATGCAGAGCCGGTAGGTGCCGGTCGGCAAATCGTACCGAAAGGGGGAGGGATATGGAGAGGAATCACCTGCAGGAGGCGGTGCTGACCTCACCGGCGACCGCGCGCTGGAGCCCGTGGTTCGTCCTGGCGGGGTTGACCATCATCGCCGTGTACGTTGTGGTGGGTCTGGGACTGGCGTCCGTCGCGGCCGGGTACTTTGCCCTGCCGAAAGTCGAGCGCGACGCGGCGCAGGCCGGCTCCGCGATTCTGGCGCAGTGGCAGTACCTGCAGTCCACCGGGACGTGGCTGGAACCGTTCAAGTTTTCCGGGCTTTCCTTGATCATTACCGGGATCGTGCTGAACTTGGCCGCGATCATCCGGACGCTGCGCACTCGGGCCGCGGTGCTGCACCTGGCACTCAGTGAGATGAAGGGGGGAGAAGCGCGATGAGCACGCTGACGTTGGAAGAGCAGTTCGTGACGATGCTGCCGCCGTATGACCGGCTGCTGGCGCGCATGGCGCGATCCTTGTGGGCTTTGTCTATTCTGATGGGCCTGGGGATCGTGGTGGCGGCCTTCCTGGTCGGACTGTGGAACTCGGCGCAGGTGGGAGCCTACTTCGCCAACTCAAAGGAAGTGCGGGAAGCCGCCGCCACCGGTGCGGCGATCGTTGGCCTGAGAGTGACGATCGAGTCCATCTTGGCCTGGCTGCCGGGATTCAAGTTCTTCGGCATGGGCCTGCTGTTTTCGGGGATTACCTTCGTCCTGGCCAACATCATCAACGCCCTGCGGGCCGCCGGTGGTGGCCTGCAGCGAGCGCTCGGCGTCGAGGTCAAGGCGATGGCCAAACCCCTGACCGCCAAACTCTTTCCGCCGCTGATGATGATGGGGCTGATGGTCTTGATCGCCGCGTTTGTCATCAGCCTGTGGCTGGCCGGCGTGAGCGCCGGTTACTGGAACCACTCGATCCAGACCGAGCTCGACGCCGCGCAGGCCGGCTCGGCGCTCCTGGCGCAGCTGGCGGCGATTCAGTCCGTGAAGGCCTGGCTGGAGCCCCTGAAGTTCGTCGGCATCGCCTTTCTCCTGACGGGGATCAGCCTGGCCCTGGCGACGATCCGCAAGATCCTGCAGTTCCAGGCGGGACGGATCATCGAACTCGTCTCGTGAAGGGCGCGGTGATGGAACCCGGGGACGGGGCGCCGCCCCGCCCCCGGGCAAATGCCAATTCGAGGAGGGTGTTGAAGATGGACAAGCCGGTGGGCGTGGACGAAGAGACATTTGAGGCGGAGGTGCTGCAGGCGGATCTGCCGGTGCTGACAGATTTCTGGGCGACATGGTGCGCGCCGTGCCGCCGGATCGCTCCGATCCTCGAGGATCTGGCCGCGGAGTACGCGGGGAGGTTGAAGGTGGCCAAGGTGGACGTGGACGCCAATCCGGCCCTGGCGGATCGGTACAACGTGCGCAGCATTCCCACCCTGGCGGTCTTCAAGGGCGGCCAGCTGGTCGAACGGATCGTCGGGTACGTGCCGAAGGAAGAGCTGAAGCGGCAGGTCGATATCGCCTTGAGGACGTCGCCGGGGCGTCCCGAGACCGAAATCGGCCCCTGGTGGGCCGTCAGGTAAGGTGACATCGCGCTCTTCCGAGAGTGACGCGGGCGGGCCCTTCGGGACCCGCCCTGCTCTCTAGTACCACGGTACCAGTACTCTCGAGGACGGCCGCGAGTACCGATGTCTCTAGTGCGGCGGAGGCCGTACCCCCTACGGTAAGGCTACAGCTCCGGTCGATCGGGCCGAGACCAAAA
>JACQGZ010000059.1 GCA_016199305.1 Armatimonadota bacterium
GCCGCAGACCGTGGAGGCGGTGGACCACGCCAAGGCGGCCGGCGTCCCGATCATCGTGGCGCTGAACAAGATCGATCTGGCGCAGGCGAACCCGGATCGCGTCAAGCAGCAACTCTCCGACCTGGGCCTGGTGCCGGAGGAGTGGGGCGGCGACACCGTGACCGTGCCGGTCTCGGCGCGCCAGCGCTCGGGGCTGCACGAACTCCTGGAGATGATTCTGCTGGTTGCCGACCTGCACGAACTTCGGGCCAATCCCGACCGACCGGCCCGCGGCACGATCCTGGAGGCCCGGATGGATCGCGGCCGCGGCCCGGTCGCCACCGTCCTGGTCCAGGAAGGCACCCTGCGCGTGGGCGATGCGGTCATCACCGGCGAGACGCTGGGACGGATTCGCGCGCTCCTCGACGAGCGCGGTCAGCGGGTGGGGACGGCCGGCCCGGCGACCCCCGTTGAGGTGATCGGCCTGGAATCCCTGCCCAACGCGGGGGATGTGCTCGAGGTGACCACGGAGGAGCGAGCGGCCCGGGCGATCGCCCAGGAGCGCACCGACCGGCGGCGGGCCTCCGAAGGGGCGGCGCGCGGCGGTCTCCTGGAGCAGGCCGGCGAGGCCGGTCGTCAGGAGCTGCGCTTGATCGTCAAGGCTGACGTGCACGGCTCTGCGGAGGCCCTCCAGGCCGCGCTGGCCCGGCTGGAGGAGGCGGAGGTTGCCGTCTCCCTCCTGCACGTGGCCGTCGGGCCCATCACCGAATCGGACGTCATGCTGGCGGCGGCGAGCCGGGCGGTCATCGTCGGCTTCAACGTCCGGCCGGAGGCCGCGGTGCGGCGGTTGGCCGAACAGGAGAAGGTGGAGATCCGCCTCCACCGGATCATCTACGAGGCCCTGGAGGATCTGGGGGCCCTGGTCCGCGGGCTGCGCGCGCCGAAGATCCAGGAGGTCGTCCTCGGCCAGGCCGAGGTGCGGCAGACCTTCTCCATTCCCAAGGTGGGCACGATCGCCGGGTCGTACGTGACCAGCGGCCGCATCCTCCGCGGCGCGGGGGCGCGCCTGCTGCGAGAGGGCGCCGTGGTGTACCAGGGCGCCATCAGTTCGCTGCGCCGCTTCAAGGACGACGCCCGCGAGGTGGCGGAGGGGTTTGAGTGCGGAATCGGCCTCGAGCGGTTCCAGGATATCAAGGTGGGGGACGTCATCGAGGCCTACGAGATGCAGGAAGTCCCGGCCTGAAGCGGCCCGCAAGGGTGGGCGGGGGGAAGAGATTGATCGTCGGCGTGCTGCGGGCCGAGCTTGCCCTCGGCGGCACGCGGAGCCTGAAGGACAAGCGACGGATCATCCAGAGCCTGCTCGACCGGGCCCGCCGGGAGTTTCGGGTGGCGGCCGCGGAGGTCGAACTGCAGGAGAGCTGGCGGCGGGCCGTCCTGGGGTTCGCCTGCGTGAGTTCGGAGGGACAGCACGCCAGCCAAATCCTCTCGCGCGTGGCCGCCATGATCGAGCGGGAGAGCGAGGTCATGCTGGTGGAGGCCGCCACCGAACTGCTCTGAGCCCATGAGCGTGCGGCGAGAGAAACTCCAGGAACTCTTCAAGGAGGAGGCCAGCGCCATCCTCCAGCGGCGCCTGCGCGACCCGCGCGTCGGGTTCGTCTCGGTCACCGACGTCGAACTCAGCGCCGATCTGCGCCACGCCAAGATCTTCGTCAGCGTCCTGGGGGACGAGGAGGCGAAGCGGAGTACCATGGCCGCCCTCGAGGGCGCCGCGGGGTTCGTGCGCACCGAACTGGGCCGCCGGGTGCGCATGCGCTTCGTCCCCGAGGTCCTCTTTCGGCTCGACGAGTCCATTGAGCGTGGCGCCCGCGTCAATGCGCTGCTGCGCCAGGTGGTCCCCCCGCAGACTCCCGCGACAGAGCCGGTCACGGGACCGGCCGACGCCACTCCCGGTACAACTGATGACGCCGCGCGCCCGCATCGCCGCCGCCCTTCGGACCGCCGATAGGATCCTCCTGGTCAATCACGTCGACCCCGACGGGGACACCCTCGGCTCGACGCTGGCCCTCGCCCTCGCGCTGGAGGGCATGGGCAAGTCCGTCACCGTCGCCAGCGACGGCGGCGTTCCGGCGGCCTTCGCCTTCCTCCCCGGTGCGGCGCGGATCCTCCGGGACCCCCCGGCGGGAGCGGCCTTCGACCTGGCCGTCACCATGGAGTGCAGCACCCTGGAGCGATGCGGCCGCTTCGCCCCGCTGGTGGCGCAGACGCCGCTGATTGCGGCGATCGACCACCACGAGAGCCACACCGCCTACGCGCACGTCGACGACTGGGATCCCGCGGCGGCCGCCGCCGGGGAGATGACCGCCGACCTGATCCGGCTCCTCGGCGCATCCGTGACGCCGCCGGTGGCGACGGCCCTGCTCACGGCGCTGGCCACCGACACCGGCGTCTTCCGCTTCCCCACGGTGCGCCCGGAAACGCTCCGCCTGGCCGCCGCGCTGATGGAGGCGGGCGGCAACCTGGCGGAGATCGTCACCGCCGTCTACGAGCAGCGGCCGCTGGCGGTCACCCGGCTGCTGGGATACGCCCTCCTGCGGACGGTGGTGACCGACGACGGGGCCGTGGCCTACACCACGCTCACCGACGCGATGCGCCGGGCGGCGGGGGCGCTGCCGGAGGAGGGCGCGGGGATCGTCGGCGCGTTGCGCGGCATCCGGGGGATCAAGGCGGCGCTGCTCTTCGAGGAAGGCGCCGACGGGATCCGCGTCTCCATTCGCGCGCGGGAGGGAGTGCGGGCCAACGCGATCGCCGAAGCCTTCGGTGGCGGAGGGCATCCCGCTGCCGCCGGCTGCACCCTGCCGGGCCCCATGGAGGACGCGGTCACCCGCGTCCTGGCGGGCGCACAGGCGGAACTGGCGCGTCTGGGCGAAGGACAGCCGAGCGAGGGTCGCGTGACGCAGCCGGGGTCCAGGGAGTAGCGATGGACGGCGTGCTGAATGCCCTCAAACCGGCAGGCATGACCTCCCACGACGTCGTGGACGTCCTCCGCGGCCTCACCGGACAACGGCGGGTGGGGCACACCGGGACGCTCGATCCGGGCGCGGCGGGGGTCCTCGTGCTCGTGGTGGGCCGGGCGACGAAGATCGCGGAGTTCCTCACCGCGTCCGACAAGGCCTACCGCGTCGAAGTCACCTTCGGCGTCGCCACCGACAGCGGAGATGCCTTCGGTCGGCAGGTCCGGACGGCCGACGCCGCGGCGGTGACGGAAGCGCGGGTGCGCGATCTCCTGCCGCAGTTCACCGGCCCGATCCGTCAGATCCCGCCGATGACCTCGGCCGTAAAGGTCGGCGGCGTCCGCCTCTACCGGCGGGCGCGCCGCGGGGAGGAGGTAGAGGTGCCCCCCCGCGAGGTCACGATCTTCCACCTGGCACTCCTCCGCTTCTGGCCGGGCCCGACGCCGCGGGCGCTGCTGGACATGGAATGCTCAAAGGGCACCTACGTGCGGGCGCTGGCCCGCGACCTCGGCGAGGCGCTGGGTCCGGGAGCGCACGCCTCCTTCATGCTGCGGCGCCGGGCGGGCCGCTTCACCCTGGAGGAGAGCCGGACCCTGGAGGAGCTCGGCGCGCTGGCCCAGGGGGGCCGGCTGGCGGACGCGTTGCTCCCGATGGACGACGCGCTGGCGGACCTGCCCGTCGTCGACCTCGCCCCCGGACAGCGCCGGGCGATCCTCGAGGGCACCCCGCTGCCGCTCTTCAAGATCCCGGACTGGCAGCGCCTGCCCGCGGAGGCGCCCATCCGCCTCCGCGACCGCGGCGTGCTGATCGCCCTGGGCCGGGTGGAGGAGGGGGCGCTGCGGCCCTTCAGGGTGCTGAGCGGGCCAGCCTGACGTGGAGATTCTGCGCGACCTCGACCCCCTCCGCCGGGCTGATCGGCCGGTGACGCTGGCGTTGGGCATGTTCGATGGGATCCACCTGGGCCATCAGGCCGTGCTCGCCCGGACGAAGGAGGAGGCCGCCTCCCGCGGGGGACGGGCGGCCGTCCTCACCTTCGATCCGCATCCCCAGCGCGTCATCGCGCCGCCGCCCGATCCCATCCTTCTGACTACCGTGGAGGAGCGGCTCGATGTGTTCGCCGGCCTGGGATTGGATCTGGCCGTGGTCCTCCGGTTCGACGGGACGCTCCGCCGCACGTCCCCCGAGGACTGGCTGGAGGAACTCGCCGGCGTGGCTCGCGGTGGCGTCGTCGCCAGCGCCGACTACACCTTCGGGCAGGAGCGTGGGGGGACGGTCCAGACGCTTCGGGAGGGAGGACGCCGACTTGGATTTGGCGTAACGGTCGTGGCGCCGGTGCACGTGGCCGGCACTCTGGTCAGCAGCACCCTGATCCGCCGGCTGGTTCGCGCGGGGGAAGTGGAGGAGGCGCGGCTCTTCCTCGGACGCCCGTACGCGCTGCGCGGCCGTGTGGTAGAGGGCGAGCGGCGAGGGCGGGCCCTCGGATTCCCCACGGCCAACCTGGAGGTTCACGCCGACAAGATCCTCCCGGCCAGGGGGATCTACGCGGCCTGGGCCCGGGTCGAGCGGGGCGGGGACCTTCCGGCTGCCGTCAGCATTGGCACCCGCCCCACTTTTGGGCCCGGGGCGCTCCTGGTCGAAGCCCACCTGCTGGACTTCAGCGGTGACCTCTACGGGGAGCATATCGAACTGGTGTTTGCCTTTCGTTTGCGGGATGAGTTGGCCTTCCACACGGTGCCGGAACTGGTCCGCCAGATGGAGACCGACATGGTCAGGACCCGGGAGCTTCTGGGCCGAGCGGCACCGCCCTGACGCCCGCCTCCCCCC
>JACQGZ010000060.1 GCA_016199305.1 Armatimonadota bacterium
GAGGGCGATGCGGAACGGGGGATTCACGTCGACGAGACGCTGCGCACGACTGCGCCCAATGTTTGGGCGATCGGGGATGTGCTGGGGCGTCTGCAGTACACGCACTTCGCCGTCTACACGTCGGGGCTGGCCGCCCGGAACGCCCTGCGGGGCGACGGCATCCCGTACAAGACCGGGCGCATCCCCGGGGCGGTCTTCACCGACCCCGAGGTGGCCAGCGTGGGGCTCACGGAGCGGGAGGCGCTGGAGCGGGGACGGCGGATCAAAGTGGGCAAGCAACAAATGCGGGCGGTCGGCCGGGCCCGGGCGATCGGCGAGACGGCGGGTTTCGTGAAGTTCGTCGTGGACGCGGACACCAACGAATTGCTCGGCATGCACGTACTGGCCCACATGGGTGCCGACCTCCTCCCGCAGGGCATCCTGATGATGCACACGGGGTCCATCGATCCGCTGCAGGCCTGCATCTGCGTGCACCCCACACTATCCGAAGGCGTGAAGGCTGCCGTGGTCAACCTGAAACCCTTGGAGGCCGTCCTTACGGCCACAGGAGATCTTCCCTGGCACGGCAACGAATGACTCTGGTTTGCCCTTAGCGAGAATGTGAGGCAGCTCGCAGCCCGCGGCGTTGGGGTTCAACAGAATAACCGGGCGGTCGGCGGCGTTGAAGCAAGGGCGGCGTTGAAGCAAGGAGGGGGGGTGCTTATGACAAAAGCGGCTCGCCGGAAAGGCCGTCCAGCGGGGGGCGGCGGCAGGCGGGCCTGGAAGGCCGGCGCCGTCGTGGTGCTTGCGGCGGTTATCGCGCTCATCGTCTTCGTGGTCCTACGAGGGTCGGGCGGCGCCCCCGCGCAGACGAGCCAGTCGAACCTCCCGCTGGCGCCGGACATCGAGATCACCTTCTACCAGGGTCAGGATGTGACCGGCGGCAACCGCGTGGCACTCTCTACGTTGTGGGAGCGCAAGCCCGTCGTGCTCAACTTCTGGGCGGGCCTCTGCCCGCCGTGCCGCGCGGAGATGCCCGACTTTCAGCGCGTCTACGACGCCCGCAAGGACAAGTTTATCCTGATCGGCGTGGACATTGGCCCATACATTGGGCTGGGGTCAAGGGAGGACGCGCAGGCGCTCCTGCGCGACCTCCGGATCACTTACCCCGCGGGGACGACCTTTGACGCCCGCACTGTCCGCAACTACCAGGTTCTCGGCATGCCAACGACGGTCTTTATTACTCCGCAGGGGCGTATCCTCAGAAAATACACCGGACTCCTCACACGGGAGCAGATGGATGCGCTCCTCAACGAACTGCTAAAGGCCTCGGGCGTCCTGTGACCGCGTGCGGCGCGTGACCCCGCGGATCCTCCTCAGTTTCTAACTTGGCGCACCCCATCCCAGGAGGTCTGAAGACCGGTCAGCCGCACCGACCGCTGGGGGACCTGTTGCTGGCATTGGGGGTCACCGTGGTCCTCCTGATCCTCCTTGCCGCGGTGCGCAACCGTGCCGAAAGCAGCGTCGCCGATCTGGCCGCTCTTCTCCCGTTCGGCTGGGCGTTCGCCGCGGGCATGGTGGCCAGCGTGAACCCCTGCGGCTTTTTCATGCTGCCAGCTTACCTGTCGTATCAACTGGGTACGGACGACGCAGGATTCTACACGATGTCGTCGCTCCGGCAGACGCTGCGGGCGCTCGGTCTGGGAGGGGTGGCCACGGGTGGATTCGTGGTCGTTCTTGGCCTTGTGGGGGCGCTCATCGCTGCGAGCGGTCAGCGACTGATCCGGCTCTTCCCGTACGCCGGCATCGTCATCGGCGTCCTACTTGCCGGGCTCGGACTCTGGATGTTGGTCACGCGGCGGACCGTGGGCATCGCGGCGGCGAAGCACGTCACCGTGACCCCCCAGCGCAACCTGCGCAACGTCTTCCTCTTCGGGATCGCCTACGCCACCGGATCGCTGAGCTGCACCCTGCCGATTTTTCTCCTCGTGGTGGGAGGCGCGCTGGCCGGGGGACAGTTCACGACCTCGCTCGGGCAGTTCGTCAGTTACGCCCTGGGCATGGGCAGCGTCCTGGTGGCGGTGACGATCGGCGCGGCGCTGTTTCGCGGCAGCATTGCCCGGTCGATGCGGCGGGTACTGCCCTACGTCGACCGGATCAGCGCGCTCTTTCTCCTCGGCGCAGGTCTGTACCTGATCTACTACTGGGTCTGGACGTCGAGCGCGATCCTTTAGGGCGCAAGCAGGCTTCCGGCAGCGCGGCGACGTGGTCTGGCGCCGCTGGCCTGGCGGGAGAAACGGGATGACATTCTCGTGTGGGCGGGCGTACTTCCTTGAAATGGCCGATGAGAAAGACGTCTATCGACGCTGAGCGTGACCCAAATCGCAGCAAGGCGGCTGGCGCTATCACGTCCGGGATTGCTTGACGCCCCGGGAGGCGTTGCTAGTGTAGAGCCATCCGGCCAATCCGCTCTGGAGGGATCTATATGAAGAAACACCCCGAGGCGCGTCTCATCGACGAGGAGCTGGCGGCGCGGCTGGAAGACGGGCCGGTCTTGAGCGCGGACTGCAAAGAGCAGGTCGCCAACGCCGTGCTGCACATCCTCAGCGCCGTGGGCGAGGACCCCAGGCGGGAAGGGCTGTACCGCACCCCCGAGCGGGTGGCCCGCATGTACGACGAGATCCTGGCCGGGTACACGGTCGATCCCGTCAGCCTGGTGAACAATGCGCTCTTCAAGGTCAAGTATGACGAGATGGTGGTCGTCCGGGACATCGACTTCTTCAGCATGTGCGAGCACCATCTGCTCCCCATCTACGGCCTCGCCCACGTCGCCTACCTGCCCGACGAGAAGGTCGTGGGGCTGTCCAAGATCCCGCGCATCGTGGATGTCTTCGCCCGCCGCCTGCAGGTGCAGGAGCGGATGACCCGCCAGATCGCCGAGTTTATCGACACGTGGGTCAACCCGCTGGGGGTGGGGGTCGTCGTGGACGCCTACCACATGTGCGTGATGATGCGGGGGGTGAAGAAGGCGCACGCGCGCATGCGCACGAGCGCCGTGCTGGGGGTCTTCAAGGAAAACCCGAAGACGCGGGCGGAGTTCCTGAATCACATCGGCGCAAACGGCGGCGCCGGATTCCCCTTCTGATTCGGATGAAACTCTCCGGCAGCGTTGCGGTCGTCACCGGGGGCGCCAAGCGGTTGGGGCGGGCAGTGGTCCTCGCCCTGACAGAACGCGGGGCCCGGGTCCTGGTGCACTATGGGAAGTCTGCGGACGCGGCGGCGGAGACCGTGGCCGAGGCCCGGCGGCGCGGCGGCGAGGCGGCGTCGTTTCAGGCGGACCTCACCGATGAAGCCGCCGTCCATCAGGTGATCCCGGCGGCGCGCAATCGTTTCGCCCTTGTCGACATCCTGATCAACAGCGCCTCCATCTTCGAGCGGGGTAGTTTCACCGACACCACCTCCGCAGGCTGGGACCGGCACTTTCTGATCAACCTGAAGGTCCCCTGGCTGCTCAGCCAGGACTTCGCCGCCCAGGTGGAGGCCGGCCGGACCGGCAAGATCATCAACCTGGGTGACTGGCGAGGTCTCCGCCCCGGGACCGACCACTTCGCCTACACGATGACAAAGGTCGGGCTGCACGGCCTGACGCAGGCGATGGCCCTTGCCCTGGCCCCGAACATTCAGGTCAACTATCTGGCTCTGGGCGCCATGCTGGAGCCCGAGGGGGGTGGGGTGGACATGCGCAGGATCATCGCGCGGGTCCCCGCGGGGCGCCTGGGCGGCGAGGAGGCGGTAGTCAGCGCCATGCTTTTCCTGCTGACGGAGGACTTCGTCACGGGCGAGACGCTGGTCGTCGACGGCGGCCGCAGCCTGGTGTAGGTGGTCCGGGAGCGGGCGGGCGAGATGACGGTTGCGGACCATGTTACCCTGATCACCGGCGCCGGTGGCGCCCTCGGTGCGGTGACCAGCCGCCGCTTCATGGAAGAAGGAGCCCGGCTGGTCATCTGCGACATGATCGGCCACAAGATGGAGGAGATGGGGCGGGAGTTCGGAAGCGACCGCTGCATCGCCGAACGGGTGGACGTCACCAACGCGGTCCAAGTGGCGGGACTCGTGAAGCGAGCCGTGGAACGGTTCGGCCGAATCGACATCTTGCTGAACATCGCGGGGGGCCACTTCGGCGCGGGCCCGGTGGCGGAAGTTTCCGAAGAGGATTTTGACAAGGCCCTCTCGGTCAACCTGAAGTCAACCTTCCTGATGTGCCGGGCGGTCGTTCCGCACATGGTGCAGCAGGGCTGGGGCCGGATCGTCAACGTGGGCGCCCGGGCGGGGCTGTCCGGCCGGGCCCGCTCTGCGGCCCATGCCGCCTCCAAAGGCGGGGTGATCCTGCTGACCGAAGCCCTCGCCGAGGAGGTGCGGGACCACGGCGTGACCGCCAACGTCGTTATCCCCAGTTTTCTCGACACCCCCGCCAACCGGGAGGCCGAACCGGACGCGGACTTCAGCAGGTGGGTCCCGCCCGAGCACGTCGCCGCGACGATGCTTTTCCTCTGTTCGGACGAGGCGCAGTCCATCACCGGCGCCCGCATCACGGTTTTCAACCGCACCTGAGGGACGTCGGACATGGCCGCTGCCCCGGACCGCATCCGCATCGAGGATCTCCTGCTGCGCTGCATCATCGGCGTCAACGAGTGGGAACGCGAACACAAGCAGGACGTCGTCATCACCATCACCCTGCACACGGACACGCGCGCGGCCGGGCAGAGCGATCGGATCGAGGACACGGTCAACTACCGCTCCCTGACGAAGCGGGTGATCGATCATGTGGAGGCCTCGACCTATTTTTTGGTTGAGGCCCTGGCCGAGAGCATCGCCGGCATCTGCCTCACCGACCCCCGCGTGGCCTTGGTGGAGGTCAGCGTCGACAAGCCCGGCGCCCTGCGCTTTGCCCGCTCCGTCGGCGTGACGATTACGCGCGGGCGGGCCGGCTCGGGCGATGCCTGAGGCGCGGCTGAACCGGGTCGCTCTCTCGCTGGGATCGAACATCGACAAGGAACGCAACATCGTCCGCGCCGTGGAGA
>JACQGZ010000058.1 GCA_016199305.1 Armatimonadota bacterium
AAGGATCTCTTCCAGCGCTACCACACCATGCTCGGCCACCGGCAGCGCTACCAGAACGGCTTCGACGGGCAGGGACTGTGGGTGGAGGTTGAGGTCGAGCGGGAACTGGGCTTTGCGACCAAGCGCGACATCGAGGCCTACGGCATCGCCGCCTTCGTGGAGCGGTGCAAAGAGCGGGTGGACCGCTTCGCCGGGGTGCAGAGCAAGCAGTCGCTGCGGCTAGGCTACTGGATGGATTGGGCCCACTCCTACAAGACATGGTCCGATGAGAACAACTACACCATCTGGCACTTCCTGCGCAAGTGCTGGGAGCGCGGGCTGATCTACAAAGGGCACGACGTGATGCCCTGGTGCCCGCGCTGTGCCACCGGGATCTCCGAGCACGAGATCGTCACGGAGGGCTACCGCGAGGTCACCCACCCGGGGCTCTTCGTGCGTCTCCCGCTGTTGGACCATCCCGGCCGGTCGCTGCTGGTGTGGACCACCACGCCATGGACGCTCACCAGTAACGTGGCGGTGGCGGTCCACCCGGACTTAACGTACGCGCGCGTGCGCCAGGGGCGGGAGGAGTACTACGTCGAGCGGGGCGCTCTGGGAGTGCTGTCGGGGACCGCGGAGGTCGTCGAGGAGATGCCCGGCCGGGCACTGGTGGGCCTGCGCTACCGCGGCCCGTTTGACGAACTCCCCGCCCAGGTGGACATCGAGCACCGCGTCATCCCCTGGGAGGATGTCTCCTCCGCGGAAGGGACCGGGCTGGTACACATTGCGCCGGGGGCCGGGGCCGAGGACTTCGCGCTCTCCAAAGCGCACGCCCTCCAGGTGATCGCGCCTCTGGATGAGTACGGCGTCTTCGTCGAGGGCTTCGCCTGGCTCACCGGCCGGGGGGTCGGCGAGGTCGCCCGCCCGATCGCGGACGACCTGAAACGGAAGGGCCTGCTGTACAAGGTGGAGCCCTATCCGCACCGCTACCCGGTGTGCTGGCGCTGCGAGACCGAACTGGTCTTCCGCCTGGTGGACGAGTGGTTCATCGCCATGGGCCCCATCCGCGAGGAGATCATGGCTGTCACCCGGCGCATCCGCTGGATCCCCGAGTTCGGGCTGGATCGGGAACTGGACTGGCTGCGGAACATGCACGACTGGCTGATCAGCAAGAAGCGCTACTGGGGGCTGGCCCTGCCGATCTATGAATGCCAGGCCTGCGGCCACTTCGAGGTGATCGGCTCCAAGGCGGAACTGCGGGAGCGGGCCGTGGAGGGGTGGGAGGCCTTCGAGGGCCGCACGCCCCACCGCCCCTGGGTGGACGCCGTCAAGATCCGCTGCAGTCAGTGCGGCGCCACCGTGTCCCGCATCCAGGATGTCGGCAACCCCTGGCTCGACGCCGGGATCGTCCCCTTCTCCACGCTGACCGACCCCGCCACCGGGGAGGTGAGTTACCTCACCGACCAGCGGTACTGGAAGGAGTGGTATCCGGCCGACTTCATCACGGAGGCCTTCCCCGGCCAGTACCGCAACTGGTTCTATTCCCTGCTGGTGATGTCCACGGTGCTGGAGAACCACGAGCCCTTCCGCGCCTGCCTGGGGCACGCCTCCGTGCGCGGTGAGGACGGGCGGGAGATGCACAAGTCCTGGGGGAACGCGATCGACTTCGACGAGGGCGCCGACCGCATCGGGGCGGATGTGATGCGCTGGCTCTTTGCCACACAGAACCCGGCGCTCAATGTCAACTTCGGCTACGGCGCCGCCGACGAGGTGCGCCGGCGCTTCCTCATCCCGCTGTGGAACGTCTACTCCTTCTTCGTCACCTACGCCAACCTGGAGCGCGCCGACATCGGGGCGATGGTGCGGGACGCCCCGCCGCTGAGGCTGCTGGATCGCTGGATCCTCTCCCGGCTCCACCGCACGGTGGCGACAATGCGGGGGCGGCTGGACGACTTCGATCCCGCCGGCGCGGCCCGCCCCGTCGAGCAGTTTATCGATGACCTCTCGAACTGGTATGTCCGCCGCTCGCGGCGCCGTTTCTGGAAGAGTGAGGACGACGCGGACAAGCGCGCCGCCTACGCGACCCTCTACCAGGTGCTGGCGACCCTGTCCCGCGCCCTGGCGCCCCTCCTGCCCTTCGTCACCGAGACGATCTACCAGAACCTGGTGCGCTCCGTCGATGCCGGGGCGCCGGCGAGCGTCCACCTCACCGACTGCCCGGCGCCCGATCCGGCCTGGATGGACGCTGAACT
>JACQGZ010000061.1 GCA_016199305.1 Armatimonadota bacterium
CGCGCGCACAATGGCTACGAGGCCGAGCTCTACTTTGGGCCGCGCCCCCAGGGGCGCGTCAGGGAGGATCGGCCATCATACAGATCAGCTTAGATAGCCTGGGTTCACCTCTGTGAACGTCCTCATCACCGGCGCGGCGGGCAATCTGGGATCACTGCTCGCCCGCCACCTGCTGGCCGGCCCGCGCCACCTCCGGCTGCTCATGCACCGCCGCCCGCTTCCCCCGGACCTCGCGGCAGCGCCGAACGTCTCGGTCGTGCGGGCGGATCTCGCCGACCCGGCCTCGCTCGCCGCGCCCTGCCGGGGCGCCGACTGCATCGTGCACTTCGCGGGGCTCCTCTTCGCTCCGCGGCCGGAGCGCTTCTTGCCGGAAACCAACCTCGGCTACGTCCGCCATCTCAGCGCCGCGGCGCTGGAGGCGGGGGTGCGGAAGTTCATCCTAATCAGCTTTCCGCACGTTGAGGGAGAATCCACGCCGGAGGCCCCCGCCCGCGGCCTGCCGGAGGGCCGCCCCGCCTCGGTGCACGCGCGGACACGCCTGGCCGCGGAGCAGCATCTCTTCAGGGCGTGCGCGGGCACGTCCATGGTCCCCGTCGTGCTGCGCGCCGGCATGATCTACGGCCGCGGGATCCTGATGATCGAGGCGGCGCGGTGGCTGCTGCGCCGCCGGCTCCTCGGCGTCTGGCAAAGGCCGACCTGGACTCACCTGCTGGCGCTGCCCGACTTCCTGGCCGCGGTGTCCGCCGCGATCGACGGGGAGCGCATCTCGGGCATCTACAACGTGGGCGACGATCAGCCGCTGACCCTGCAGGAGTTCCTCGACACGGTGGCGGCGCACTGGGGGTACCGGCGGCCCTGGCGCGCGCCGGCGTGGGCGTTCTACGCGGCGGCGGCGGGGTGCGAGGCCGTGGCCACGCTGCTGCGGACCCCCTCTCCGCTGACCCGCGACTTCATCCGGATCGGCATGGCCTCCGATGTGATGGATACCAAGCGGATGAAGCGGGAACTGCTGCCCGCCCTCGCCTATCCGCGCCTGCGAGAGGGGCTCGCGCTGCTCTAGCAGGGGCCGCCGCCCTCTCCGGGCACCACCGCATTGGCGATCTCGATGAGGTTGCCGTCGGGGTCGCGGATGTAAATGGATCGGAGCGGCCCCCGCGCGCCGGTCCGATCCACGGGACCCTCGATGATCTCCACCCCGCAGGAGCGGATGTGCGCGATTGCCGCCTCCACATCCCGCACGGTCAGCACGAGATGGTCGAGGCCGTCAACCCTCACGAGAGGCGGAGGCGACGTCGAGATGCGGCCGGAGGAAGCGGCGCACGGCGTCGTAGAGCATCCGGCGATCCCGGTCCAGCGTCGCCACATGGCCGGACCGGGGCAGCCACTGCAGGGTCGCCGGCGCCGCCCGGGCACGGGCGACGATCTGCCGGCCAGACTCCCGCGGGATCACCCAGTCACGCCGCCCCTGCAGGACCAGCACCGGGGCCCGCACCGAGGGCAGCGCCTCGCGCGCGGCCGCCAGCAGCCGGTCCACCTCGCGCGTGCCCCCCAGCGGGACCTGCGTGTAAGGGGACAGGTACCCGCGCATCTGCGGTTCGCGCGGACCCAGCCGGAAGAGCACCGGCGCCAGCGGCAGCACCCGCGCCGCCGCGCCGGAGGCCCGGACCCAGAGCGGGTGCACCCGGATCGGCGTGGAGATCGTGACCACCGCCGCGGGATCCTCGTCGGCGGCGAGCAGGAGGCCCAGCGCCCCGCCCATCGAGAGCCCGACGACGGCGATCCGCCGGCAGCGCTCCTGCAACTCGCGATAGGCCGCTCGGGCAGAGGCCACCCACTCTTCCCACGTGGTCCCCGCCAGTTCGCGCGGGGAGGTCCCGTGGCCGGCCAGGCGGGCGACGGAGATCGTCCACCCCTCCTCCGCCAGCGCGTCCGCCAGCGGCACCATCTCCAGCGGAGAGCCGGAGAAGCCGTGCAGCAGCAGGCACCCGGCGGGACCGCCGGGGAGCAAACGGCTGCGGGGCTCGGGCAGGTCAGGGGTCGTGCGAACGGGGGTCACGCACCGCGGGCCTAGATGATCGCCTGCGAGGTCTGCGGCGAAAACAGGTGCAGCTTGCGCATGTTGAAGACGACCTCCGCCGGCCGTCCCATCCGCGCCTCGCTGTGCGCGTCCACGCGGGCGACGAACGACTGATCTCCGGCGGACAGATGGAGGATGATGTCCGAGCCGATCGGCTCGTGGACATCCACGGTCGTCTGAAC
>JACQGZ010000024.1 GCA_016199305.1 Armatimonadota bacterium
GTCCGGACCGAGTTGCCGGGGTGATCCCAGCCATGCCCTCAGGCGCGGCTGCGCGGGAGGTGTCGGTAGGACGCGCGCACCTCCCGCACGACCCGTGGTTTGTGTGGACCGAAGTATAGCTCGGCCTCGTAGCCATGCGCCCGCCGTCGCGGCTCCAGACCGCTCGTTTCACCTCGGCCGGGATGTGGCGCGAGCCGCGCGCAGTCCCCCGGCTCTTGCGCGGGCGATCTGTGGCGGCGAGTTTCTTCTTGGCGAGTTCCTGCAAGAGCGCTGTCAGCGCCCGATCGAAGATCTTCGCCGGATCCCCGTCCGGGATCTGGTGGCGCAACAAGGCCTGCGCGAGCCGCAGTTTCTCGTACGTTTCGGCGCTCGCCGTGAACTGCACCTTGTAGCGCTGGGGCGCCAGTGAGGCGACGACCGCAGGACGCGCAGGGGGCCGCGCGATCGCCAGAGACGGTAGACCGGGGTACGCGACGGGGCCGAGGCTCGCGGTCGGGAGCCTGCGGACGGAGGGCCGGACCGGTGGCTGGGGGCGCAACCGCGCGACGAACTCCTCGACCTGCCGCTTGCTCTTGTGCCGAGACGCATCAAGGAGTTCCCGGTGGTTCTCGGGCGTGAGATGCGCAGCCAGAAGCCCCACTGTCGTGAGGTTTACTGATCCATCCTCGAGCATCTCAAGAAGTACCGGGAACCTCTGGGCGGCCCGGGCGGCCTCGATGCGACCGTAGGCGGCATGCTCGGACAAATGGAGGATCTGCGTGCAATACGTAAACAGCGAGGAGCAGCCTTCGGCGAGGTACAAGCGTCGCTCGTCCAGCTCCGCGAGGTGGGCGATGAGGGAGGCGATGGCCTCACGCTCGCGGTCGGCAAGGTGCTGCACCCGTGCGAGAAGCTGGTGGTTGGTGAGCTCGGCCACAGAGGAAAGAATGCTCGGGTCCATCGCCTATGTATACCATGGCGATTTCCAACCGCGCAGGAACGCCCCCGGGCGGTACCAGCCGCTCCGACCTTCTCGCTTGCGCCCCTCTTGTGCCAAAACTGCTCTCAGAGGATACTGGCGCGAGTCGCGCCCATCCACGGGCGACTCCTCGCGAACTCCATGATCTCCTGCGAAAACTTGTCAAGACTTTTTCCGATCGCGCGCGCGGTTTCCTGAGGCGACTCCGTGCGGACCGAGTCTCAGGCGCCTTCGGACCAGTTGCAGGGAATCCTTCGGAACGAGGCCAAGTTGCCGATGTGCTCACCGCCGCGCTCTTCGACATCGACGGCACCCTCGCCGATACGACCCTGCTCATCCGTGACGCCGTCACCCAGGTGCTGCGCGCGGACGGCATCGTCCCCACCGACGACGAGATGAAGAAGGGTTGGACAATGACCGCGCTCGACCGGATGCGCCTGTGGGCCCGCTCGGAGGTGCACGCCGCCGACCTCACGTCGCGCTACCACGAGCGCTACCTGGCCCGGCACGACGCGCTCGTCCGCCCCTACCCGGGGGTGGAGGAGACCCTGGCCGCGCTGGCGGGACGGGGGATCCCGATGGCCGTCGTGACTTCGAAGATCCGTACCACCGCCCTGCGCGCCCTGGACGCCCTGGGCCTGCAGCGGTTCTTCGCTGCGCTGATCTGCGAGGAGGACACGCCCGTGCCCAAACCCGATCCGGCGCCGCTCCTGCTGGCCGCCGAGCAGATCGGCGCGAGGCCGGCGACGACCCTGATGGTGGGGGATGGCGCCGTCGACATCCTGGCCGGTCGCGACGCGGGGATGGTGACGGCGGGGGCGGGCTGGGGTGCCCTCGATCCGCAGGCGCTGCGGGCCGCCCGGCCGACCTATCTCCTGGCGCAGCCGGCGGACCTGCTGGAGCTCTTCGCCGGCTAGCCCGCGACCTCGCGGGCGCGCAGGTAGTCCAACACCTTCTCCGTGTCGACCTGCCAGGTGTAGTGCGAGCGGTAGGGCGTGAACCCCAGTGCGGTGTTGATTTTCAACATCGGGGCGTTCATGTCGGCGTTGCCCGTACGCACGTAGCGCACCTGCGGGCGATCGCGCAAGACTTTGTCCAGCATCGCCGCCTTCAACCATCGCCCCAGGCCGCGGTTCTGAAACTCGGGGAAGACCGCGGTCCCCCGCTGCTGCAGAATCTCGGGACGGTTCGGGTTCCAGGCGACGTCGGTCCAGCCCGCGATCTTCCGACTCCGCGTCTCCCGCACGTACATCGTCCAGGACTCATTGCCGCGCGCCCGCTCCTGCTTCTCAAACTGCCGGATCTGCGCGGGCGTCCAGTGCTCGTCCTCCATCTCCAGGTCGCCCCGGGGGGCCCGGTTGATCGCCTCGAACATCGCCGCGATCTCCTCGATCTCCTCCTCCGGAAGCTCTCCCTCCCAGAGGCCGAGCTCAAAACCCGCGGCGCGCTCCCGCGCCCGCTCCTGCCAGATCCCCAACAGGTCGCGGTCGAGGTCGCGCAGGTCGAGCTGGTTGGTGTGATCCGCCAACGCCATCTGACCGCCGAGGCGGCGCATGAACGCCTCCCCGGCCGGGACGGCGCCGTGGCTGGCCGCGATCAGCAGCCGCCGCTCGTGCTGCCGCGGGACCTCCGCGACAGAGCTGAGCAGCCGGCGGGCGATCCCCTGGCGCCGGAATTCCGGCAACACGGCGATGTCGAACCGGGCGAGGTGGCGGTTCTCCTCTTTGTCCAGGAAGTTGACGTTGCCGACGGCGACGATCCTCGGGCCTTCGGGCTCCCAGACGCTCCAGGCCCAGACCCGCACGAACGGCGGTATGTTGCGCCAGCCCTGCACGCGTTCTTCCAGGGGGATCGGGGGATCGTCGGGGAGAAACTCCGACCGAATCGTGTTCCAGAAGGCCGCGGCCGCCGCATACTCGCGGTCGGTTGCATGCCTCGGGTCAAACGGCTCGATCCGCATCTCTCTTCTCTTTACTCCCGCTTGCGGTCGGCGTCCTGCTGGCGGCGCAGCCGGGCGATGTAGAAGCGCGCCGCCTGCTCCATGTCGCTGCTCGCCTCCGGCTCGCCGAGGGAGGGACGCCACTGGTCCGCCATCTCGTATTCGTGGTCCTCTGCCGCCGGTGGGGGCGGCTCGCGCCGCAGCCAGGCCGCCAGGAGCGCCAGCGCCCGGCCGGCGATCTCCCGCACCACCGGCATGCGGCGTAATCCCACATCGAGAACGAACAGGCCCAGCGCGGTCGTCACCAGCAGCGGCCAGAGGGGCTGGCGGCGCGCCCCGCCCGCCGGTCGGGCCACGATCTCGGCGGGGGTCGTCATCACGCGCGCACCGGCCTCCTCGACGATACGGGCCAGCCCCCCGCCCCCCCCGTCGGCCGGGATCAGTTCGGGCGAATAGGGCACGGTGACGGCGGTGCGGCCGGTCCCGACAAGGCGGCCGTTGCGCCGGGCGTCCACGGA
>JACQGZ010000025.1 GCA_016199305.1 Armatimonadota bacterium
CGTCGGCGATCCCAGGGTGCGGCGGATCAACGAGACGCAGCGCCGGCTGGCGCGGATCCTGGTGCCGATCAACTACACACGGGAGGGACGCTTCCGGCACGACCCCGCTCTCGACGTGCCGTCCCTGCCCGACCTGGCCCCGGCGTCGCGGCTGAGGTCGCTGGTCCCCGGCAGCGAGGCGTTTCACGTGACGCTGGTCCATCTGACGCGTGGGCGCAATCGCGTCCACGGCGCGCTGCGCGACGCGCGCCGGGTGATTGAGGAGGTGGCATGGTGATGATCTCCGAGCCCGTTGAGGCCCAGATCGACGCGGCGTTCGATCGCCACCTGGAGCGGGTGCGCGCCTTTGTCCGCCAACCCAGCATCAGCGGCGAGGGGGTGGGGATGGAGGCGATGGCGGAGATGGTCCGCGACGCCATCCGCGGACTCGGCGGGAGCGCGGAGATCGTCCCCACGCCCGGCTGGCCGGTCGTCTCCGGAGCGATCGATGCCGGCCGGCCGAAGACGCTGCTGCTCTACGGCATGTACGATGTCCAGCCCGTGGAGGGCGAGGAATGGCTGGTTTCCCCATTCGCCGGCGAAACCGTCGATCTCCCCGAGATCGGGCCGAGCCTCGTCGCCCGCGGCGTGTACAACACCAAGGGCCCGCTGGCCGGCCTGATCAACGTCCTGGAAACCATCCAGGCGACCGACGGGCGCCTGCCGGTCAACGTCAAGTTCGTCGTCGAGGGCGAAGAGGAACTGGGCAGCCGGCACCTGCCGTGGTTCATCCAGGCCCATCGCGATCGGCTGGGCGCCGATGCCACCTACTTTCCCTTCTACTGCCAGGACCGGCACGGCAAGCCGCACCTCTGGCTGGGCGTCAAGGGGATCCAGTACTTCGAGGTGCGGTGCCGCGGCGGGGCCTGGGGCGGCCCGCGGACCCGCGGGGTGCACGGCAGCAACGCCGTCTGGATCGGCAACCCGGTGTGGCGGCTGATCAAGGCGCTGGCGACGATGATGGACGAGGACGAGCAGATCCAGGTCGAGGGACTCGGCGACGGCGCGGTCCCTCAGGCGGAAGACGCCGAACTCCTGGCGCGGCTGGCCCGGACCTTCGACCCGGTCACGGAACTGTGGAACTGGGACGCGGATCGGTTCAAGTACGATCTGCGGGCGGACGCGCTGCTGCGGCGCTATGTGAACGACCCGACGCTGAACATCGACGGCATCTGGGGAGGCTACACCGGGCCCGGCACCAAGACGCTGCTCCCCCACGAGGTGCGGGTGAAGATGGACGTCCGGCTGGCGCCGGACATGGAGCCGGAGCGCGTCCGGGAGCGGATCGTCGCCCACCTCCGCCGGATCGATCGCGGCGACCTCGAGGTGGAGTTCGAGGAGGGCTACCCGCCGGCCCGCACCAGCGTCCACGAGCCGGTCGTGCAGGCGCTCGTCCGGTCGTTTCGCTCGCTGGGCCGCGAGCCCGAGATCTGGCCGACCATCGCCGGCTCGGCGCCGTTCTACCTCTTCCGGCGGGTCCTCGGCCAGCCGTTCGCCTCGGGCGGTCTGGGGCACGGCGGCCGCCCCCACAGCCCCAACGAATACGCCACCCTCGAGGGGATGCGGCTCTTCGAGCGCTCCGTGGCCCGGTTCCTCTACGAGTTTGCCGGCGCGGGGTCGTGACGACCGGCGGGTCAGGTCCCCGGATGCAGCGGGACGCGGGGGATGAGGACCCGCTGCGCCTTCACATCCCACAGGCCGCGATAGGTGAGGCGGAGGTCGGGGAGGGAGTCGAAGGAGAGGAAGAGCAGCGAGTAGGTAGGGTCGGCGTGGCGGTACCCGCGCTCCCGCAGGAGAGCGCTGAGGCGGCGGACCGCATCGGCGGCGGCCGGCAGGGGGCCGGGGGACATCATCCCCGCGAGGGGCAGGGGGACTTCGAGCAGGACGGCGCCGTCCTCCACGAGCACGACCCCTCCACCGATCTCCAGCACCCGCTGTGCCGCCGCTGCGCAGGCGGCGGGATCGTCTCCGATCACCGTCACCCCCCGGGCGATGCTGAAGGTGGAGGCCAGTCCCTCCAGACGCTCCGCGAAGCCGGAGATCAGCCCGCGCGTGATCCACCCACCCGTCGCGTCCACGAGCGCCAGACGCTGCACCCCCGGCGGCAGACGCCCGCCGGTGATCGGGACATCGATCCGCCGGGTGATCACCTCGTTCTCCAGGTGCAGGGCAGGGGCGGTCCCCTCGGCGGGGAGGGCGAACATGCCGGGCGCCGGGCGCCAGGTGGGGGCGTACGCCCGCGGAAAGAACGCCTCCCACTCCGGCTCCGGCAGGTCCAGGAGGAGGCGTCCCCCTGCGGCGGCGATGCGGCCGCCGGCGATGACGATCTCCGGCCGCGGCGCGCGCAGATCGGTCAGGACGTTGATGTCGGCGGCACGGCCGGGAGCGATCCCGCCCAGCTCCTCGTCGAGGCCGTAGTAGGTCACCGGGTTGATCGTCGCCATCTGATAGGCGGCGATCGGATCGACGCCGGCGTCGATGGCGGCCCCGATGAGATGATCCATGTACCCTTCGTCGGCGATGAAGGCGGCGTTGGGGCCGTCGGGCGTGAGCATCAGACGCCCGGAGAAGGCCCGCGCCCCGGTGGCCACGGAGGCGAGGGCCGGGAGGTCGCGGCGAATGGAGGAGTGGCGCAGCATGACGAAGAGGCCGGCCCGCAGACGGTCGAGGGCCTGCTCGGGCGTGATGGCCTCGTGATCGCTGCTGATGCCCGCCGCGGCCAGCGCCTGCAGCCGCTCGGCGCCGACGCCCGGCGCGTGTCCCTCCACACGCCGTCCCGCGGCGAGGGCCTCGGCGATGCCGTCGGTGAGGGAGGGATCGCCCCGATAGAGCGCTGGCCAGCGCGTGATCTCTCCGACGGCGCGCACGCTCTCCAACCGGAGCAGAGGCCGCAACCGCTCCCGGGCGAAGAGGTCAGCCTCCCGCGGGTCGGGGGCCTGCGCGTGAAGCCGCAGGAACCAGAAGAAGCGCAGGGGCAGGGTGGAGAGAGCCGCGAGCAAGCCCTCTGCGCGGCCGGGCGCGGCGTGGAGCAGGATCATCAGCGTGTCCATGACGACGGCCGTCGTGCCCAGCGGGAGGATGGCGGCCGCGAGGGCCACCGGGTTGGCGAAGGCGGGGGGATGGCCGTGGGGGTCGATGTAGCCGGGGACGAGCAGGCGGCCGGCCACGGAGAGGACGTGGGTCTGCGGACCGAGCATCGTGCGGGTCATGCCCACGTAGGCGATCCGCCCCCGGGCGACCGCGACATTGGCTTCCAGGACCTCGCCGGAATAGATGTTGAGGACGCGTCCGCCTTCCAGAAAGAGGTCGGCCGGGGCGTCGCCGCGCGCCACCGCGGCCAGGGCGCGCAGGTCCTCGGCGGTACGGGTCGTTCGGCGCGTCATGTGCTGCCACCGGGAGCGCCGCGGGCAGAGGGTGAGCGCGGCGTCCCCGTGAACCTTACGATAGACACGGGGGGACAATTTCGTCGGGGGCTGGGAGAACTCCGCCGTCGGCCTCCGCGAGCGCATCTGGAGGTGACGAGATGGAGTTGACCTATTACGGCCACGCCATGTTCCTGTTGAAGGCCGCCGACGGGACCACGATCCTGATCGATCCGTTTGATGAGAAGGTCGGCTACCCGATGCCCGAGGTCGCGCCGACGGCGGTCACGGCCTCCCACGAGCACTCCGACCACAATCACGTGCAGATGGCCAAAGGGACCCCGAAGGTCATCCGCGGCCTGGCCGAGGGGGGCAAGGCCTGGGCGAAGGTGGAGGAGCGGGTGGGGCCGGTGCGGATCACGACCGTGCCCACCTTCCACGACGCCAGCGGTGGGTCGGAGCGCGGCCGCAACGCCGTCTTCATCTTCGAGGTGGAGGGGCTCCGCGTCGCCCACGCGGGCGACCTCGGGCACACCCTCGACGCCGACCAGACCCGGGCCATCGGCCGGCCGGATCTGCTGATGATTCCGGTAGGCGGCTACTACACCATCGGTCCGAAGGAAGCCGACGCGGTCATCGCGGCCCTGAACCCGCGAGTGGTTATCCCCATGCACTACAAGACCGAGGCCAACGCGGGCTGGCCGATCGGCACGCTGGACGAGTTCGCCGGGGCCAAGTCCGGTGTCTCGCGGAAGGGGCGCGCGGTCTCGTTGAGCCTCGAGACCCTCCCCGCGGAGGGAGCGGTCTGGGTGCTCGCGCACGCGGGGGCGTAAAGGGCGGAGACGGCAGATGGTGGAGCGGATCGCGACCAGGCACCCGGCCCGCGGCAAGCGGGGCGTCAATATCAGATGACGTCGAGCGCCGGCTGCGCGGCCGGTTCGACGGGTCGATCCGCTGGTACTACACCACTGTGAAACTCGATCTGGAGGCGCGAAGGGTCATCGCACGAGTCCCGGGCAAGACCCCGCAGCGCCTCCGCCTCACGTGGAAGTAACGGGCCGCCCCCTCGTCCTCATCGGCGCGTGTCGAGGCGCCGCAGGTAGGTGAGCAGCGTGCGCACCCCGAACCCCGTGGCGCTGCCCACCGGCCGGTAGGGACCGCTCCCCTCCTCGCGCTCGATGAAGGCCACCGGCGCGATGTCCAGGTGGACCCAGGGCTTGCCGCCGGTGAACTCCCGCAGGAAGGCGCCGCCCTTTTCCGGCGACCCCCATCGGCCGGCAGAGTTGCGCAGGTCCGCCACCTTGCTCTTGATCGCCTCGCGGAATTCCTCATAGAGCGGCAACGGCCACAGCCGCTCCCCCGCCTCCTCGCCGGCGTCGCGCAGGGCGTCGATGATTTTCTGATCGGTGCCCATGATCGCCGCCGCAAACGGCCCCAGGGCGATCTCCGCCCCGCCGGTGAGGGTGGCGATGTCAATGATCTCGTTGACCCGCTGCCCCGCCGCGTAGGCGATGGCGTCGGCGAGGGCGAGACGGCCCTCGGCGTCGGTGTTGGTGATCTCGATCGTCTTGCCGTTCATCGCCTTGAGGATGTCGCCCGGCTTCATCGCGCCGGGGCCCGGCATGTTCTCCACGGCCGCCATGATGCCGACGACCCGGAGGTGCTTCACCAGCTGCGGCACCACCGACATGGTCGCCAGGACCGCCGCCGCGCCCGCCATGTCCGACTTCATCGAGGCCATCTGGTCCGCGGTCTTGATGTCCAGCCCGCCGCTGTCGAAGGTCAACCCCTTGCCCACCAGCGCCACGCTGCGCCGCTGATGCGGCGGGGCGTAGTCCATGACGATCAGCCGCGCCTCCTCCGTGCTGCCGCGGCCCACGCCCAGGAGGGCGTTCATCCCGAGCCGGGTCAGCCCACCCGCCCCCAGAGCGGTGACCCGGAGGCCCGGCTGCTTGCCGACTTCCGCGGCGCGTTCGGCCAGGCGGGAAGGGGTGAGCACGTTGGGGGGCTCGTTGACCAGATCCCGGGCCAGCACGGTGGCCTCGGCGAAGAGACGCCCGTCGGCCAGCCCGCGCTCGACCGCCTTGGCCTGCGCGCGGTCGGCCGCCAGGAGGTCGACTCGGGCAACCGGACGGCCCTGCTCGCTCCGGTACTTCTCGAAGCGGTAGGCCCCGAGGATGATCCCCTCGACGCGGGCCTGCGTGTAGAAGCGGAGGCGGGCGTCCCGCTCGCGCAGCGGGGCAAAGGCCACGTGCTGCAACCGCAGGTCCGCGGCCCGGTGCATCGCCGCGGCCGCGGCGGTGCGGATCGTCTCCGGGTTCTGCTCCTTCTCCGGCCCCAGTCCCACCGCGATCACCCGGCGCGGCGCGGTCCGGCCGGTGTGGATGACTGCGGTCTGCCCCCGTTTCCCCGTGAAGCCTTCCTCGAGGAGCGACTGGGTCAGCCGTCGTCCTATCGCCCGGTCGAGCGAGGCCAGGGGCCCCTCCAGCTTGCCCGGCGGCTCGAAGAGCCCCACCGCCAGCGCGTCGCAGGCGTGACTGGTCAGCGGCTTGGCAATCACCTGAAAGTCCATCAGCGACCGATCTCCTCTCCCCTCCGGGCTTCCCGTGCCCGGGCGTAGATCAGGTGCATCGTCGCCACATCCTCCAGCGCGATGCCTTGCGACTCGAACAAGGTGATCTCGTCTTCGCTGCGCCGTCCGGGAGCGGCGCCGGTGACGATCTGGCCCAGTTCCACCACCTGGTCCCAGGACAGCCTCCCGGCGCCGATGGGAGCGATCAGGTCTCCCGCCTCAGTCATCGCCTGATCCCGGGCGTCCACGACGATGCGCCCCGCCCGGCCGACCGCCTCCTCATCCAGTTCGCGGCGCCCCGCGGCGTTCGATCCCGCCGCGTTGATGTGCACCCCGGGCCGCAGCCACGCGCCGCGCAGGACCGGCTCGCGGGTGGGGGTGATGGTGACGATGATGTCGACGTCGCTCACCGCGTCCTCCGGCGTATCCACCGCCACGACCTCCGCGCCGAGTTCCTGGACCATCGCCTCCGCGAAGGCCTCCCGGCGGGCCGGGGTGGGGCTGTAGGCCTTGACCAGGGCCACCGGGCGCACCCGGGCGATGGCCTGCAGTTGCGTCCGCGCCTGCGCTCCCGTGCCGAGGATTCCCACCGCGCCGGCCTCGGGTCGGGCCAGGTAGCGTGTCGCCACCGCGCTGGCCGCCCCCGTGCGCAGCCGGCCCAG
>JACQGZ010000063.1 GCA_016199305.1 Armatimonadota bacterium
ACGGCGGCACCGCCGTCGTCGGCGACTTCACCCTTCGCGTCGACGGACTCCCCGTCACCAGCGGCGCCACCAATGCCTTCTCCGCGGGCAGCCACACCGTCAGCGAGGACGACCCCAGCCCCGGCTACAGCGGCTCCATCAGCTGTACCAACGGCGCCTCCGGCGGTCTCAGCGTTGCCTTCAGCCTCGCCCTCGCTCAGAACGTCAGCTGCACCATCACCAACGACGACGTGGCGCCCACGCTGACGGTCACCAAGGTCGTCATCAACGACGAGGGCGGCACCGCCGTCGTCGGCGACTTCACTCTCCGGGTGGACGGCACCCCCGTTATCAGCGGGGCCGTCAACACCCTCTCCGCTGGCAGCCACACCGGCAGCGAGGACGACCCCAGCCCCGATTACGCCGGCTCCATCAGCTGTACCAACGCGGCCTCCGGAGGTCTCAGCGTCACCTTCGTACTTCCTCCCGGCGAGAACGTGACCTGCACTATCACGAACGACGACGTGCCTCAGGACCCCAACGACATCGACCTGGACGGGGTCCCCAACGCTTCTGACAACTGCCCCTCAGTATTCAACCCCGAGCAAGAGAACTTCGACGACGACCCGGACGGCGACGCCTGTGACCCCGACGATGACAACGACGGCTTCCTCGATGTTGCTGAGCAGTTTATGGGAACCGATACCCTCAACCGCTGCAACTTCACCACGAACCTCAACGACGAACCACTGGACGCCTTCCCGCCGGATACTAACGATTCAATGAACGTTGATATCTTCGATGTCCTCGCCATGAAGCCCCACTTCGCCAGCCCGTTGCCCAACCCGGACTACAGCGCCCGCCACGACCTAGACGCCGACGGCGACGTGGACATCTTCGACGTCCTTCAGTTCAAGCCGTACTTCGATACTACCTGCACCCCCAGCCCACCGCCGGACCGCGACCGCGACGGCATCATTGACGCCTTCGATAACTGCGTCAAGACACCCAACGCCGATCAGGCGGACGCCGACGACGACGGCGTAGGCAACGTTTGCGACAACTGCCCCTCCACACCCAACGCGGCCCAGACCGATAGCGACGGCGACAGTCGCGGCGACGCCTGCGACAACTGCCCCTCCACACCCAACGCCGCCCAGACCGATAGCGACGGCGACGGCCGCGGCGACGCCTGCGACAATTGCCTCTCTATCCCGAACTTCGCCCAGACCGACGGCGACGGCGACGGCCGCGGCGACGCCTGCGCCAACTGCCCCTCCACGCCCAACGCCGCCCAGACCGATAGCGACGGCGACAGTCGCGGCGATGCCTGCGACAACTGTCCCTCCACACCCAACGCCACCCAGACCGACGGCGACGGCGACGGCGCCGGTGACGTCTGTGATAACTGCCCCTCCACACCCAACGCTTCCCAAGCCGATGGGGATGGCGACGGTCGCGGCGACGCCTGCGACAATTGCCCTTCTATCGCCAACGCCGCCCAGACGAATACCGACGCGCTCCTGAAAGCCAGCGGCGCCACCATCGGCGGAGCGCCCCTGCCCGCCGACGCTCAGGGAGACGCCTGTGACACCGATGACGATAACGACGGCTTCAGTGACGTCGCCGAGGTGTTCATGGGCACGAACCCCCTGGACAACTGCAACGCCGACTCAACCGCCAACAACGAATCGCCCGACGCCTGGCCCGTCGACTTCGACGACGACCGCGATGCCGACATCTTTGATGTGCTGGCGATGAAACCACACTTCGCCAGCCCGTTGCCCAACCCGGACTACAGCGCCCGCCACGACCTAGACGCCGACGGCGACGTCGACATCTTCGATGTGCTGGCAGTCAAGCCCCACTTCAATAAGAGCTGCACGTAACCACGGGGGCACCCGCACGCCC
The DNA here is from genome assembly GCA_016199305.1 of Armatimonadota bacterium. GTDB lineage: Bacteria > Sysuimicrobiota > Sysuimicrobiia > Sysuimicrobiales > Humicultoraceae > JACQGZ01. Next base: position 1,891 of record JACQGZ010000063.1, read on the forward strand.
CGCAGCCCTCAGCCTTAGCTTCAGCGAGCCCTTAGCGCCGGCGCTTTTCCGCGCCGGCGCTAGGGCACAATCTCAGACCTACCGGGCCTCTAACTCTTCGATGAATTGTTCAATTTGAGCTTTGGAGTCAGGATCAGTGGTGAGGGAGAGAGCCCTGTTCAGGTCAGAGATCGCCTGCTCAACCTCCTCAAGCGCCGCCCGCGCGAGCCCTCGATTGGCGTAGGCCAGCGCGTCATTCGGGTCCAGCTGGATGGCCTTATCCAGATCAGCTATAGCCTTCTCGTAATCCGCCAGGAGAACGTAGGCCACTCCTCGGTTGTAGTAGGCCTCAGCCTGGCTGGGGTCCAGGGCGATAGCCCTGTTGTAATCGGCTATGGCGCTGTCTAAGTCGCCCAGGTCGTGGTACGTGGTGCCCCGGTTGCGGTAGGCCAGCGCATTCGCCGGGTCCAGCTCGATCGCCTGGTCGTAATCGGCTATCGCCCGCTCCAGATCGCCCAGTTCGTCATACGCATTCCCGCGATTGATGTAGGCGGAAGCGTCTTCGGGGTCAAGATCGATCGCTCTGTCCAGGTCGACTATCGCCTCTTCAAGCTGCCCCAGCTCAACACGCGCGGCTCCACGGGCTGAGTACGCCTTCGCAAAGCCACTATCCAGCTCGATGGCCAGGTTGAACTCCGCAAACGCCTCCTCCCAGCGCTCTTCTACGGCCAATTCCAGCCCTCTGTCGTAGTGCTGCTGCGCCTCTGAAGCCCCCGTGCAGGCCGTCGCCAGGAGAATCAGCAAGAGAGCCACTCCCGCGGCGGCGACAGCGGAGCCCGACGGCAGGAAGCCGCGCCTTCCGGTGGCCTTGGGCTCGGCAGGTCGTGCTGGCTGACTCATCGTTAACCTGTAAGAGAATCGGACCGGGTGACGACTCACCCCGGCCGCTTTCCGGTCAATGCTAGCACGATTGAGCCACTCTCGACACAGAGTTCAGCCATCGCTAGACTGAACGCAACATGCTGCGAAAACTGACCATCCCCGTCCCTCTCCTTATCGTCGCCGTCGTCGCGATCGCCTGTAACGGCGGGTCTAGCTCGCCCACGCCCGGCGCTACGCTCACGCCCGAGGCCACCTCGGCAGTCAGCGAAACGCCAACGCCAGACGCCACGGCTGCGGCCGACAATACGCCGGTGCCACAGCCCACATACACTCCCGACCCCAGCCTTGCCGGCCTGCGCATCACGCCGCCGGACGACCTTGACGCGTTCCTAGAGCAGTTTGCCGGTATGGACATAGTCCAAGACCCGTGTACCGTTACCGCCCCCGGGCAGCGGGACTGCGGCGAGCACGGCATATACCTGCCGGACCCACCGCCGGCCGAAAACGTCCCCTGCGATATCGTGCTGGCGGACGGCGAGCCCGCCCTTCTACTCTGCACCGTCGAGCAGCCCAGCAGCCTCATCTACTATGAGATACCATAGAAAGTCCACGAATAGGGCGAAGGATACCCCCACCCGCTACGCCCGGGACGTCGATGGCGACGTGGACATCCCCCACTGCTGACAAACCGATTTTCAACTTGGGCTGCGCATAGGGATACGACCTTGCGACGCATAGGCCGGCCGGCAAGAGTAGTAGAATGGAGCATCAGGCCGTTAGCTGTCCCAAGCGCATGTCATGTAGGAAAGGATAAGCATGAGGATGCTGCGGGCAGCGCCAGCTCTGGCTCTGCTATTCATCGTCGGCGTGATGGCCGCATCACGAGCCCCCGCCGAGGCTGAAGGCGACAACCGCCTCCTCTCCCTACACGCTGTATCCGACGCGCCGCTTGCCACCATCGCCTTGCGCCGTCCTCACCCCGACCATTCTGCGCTCGGCAACACGCTGAACTCCAACACCGTCCCTTGCGACAAAGAGATCGACACCGCCGGCAGCATCGCGGGGGTCTCCTTCGTCGCCGCCCAGGACAACGTCATCTGCACCAACGCCGATATCGACCTCTACGAGCAGGGCGGAGAGCAGTACGTGGTCCAGGCCGGCGGTCAGGAGGCTGCGTTTACCATCACCCGTATCGGCGTGGACGGCACCCCAACGCCGATCACGCAGAAGGCGTGGCTACAGACCAACACCTACACGCCGGACGTCAAGGCGTTCAAGCAGGGGGCCGGGCGCTACATCGCCCTGGCACTTGAGCGGACGGCGCTGGGCAACGCCGCTTGCGGCGTCGTCATCGTCGACGTCACCAACGCTCCCAGCACGCCGATCGTGGACCAGTTTATCGGGGCCGACTGGTGCGATGTCCACAACGTCTTCGTTGAGGACGACGCCAGCGGGGACGGCAAGTACATCTACCTCACCGCTGACCTCCCCAATGACCTGCGTGTGCTAGACATCGGCAACCTGAGCAACATCAGCGAGATCGGCCGCTACACTCATCCCGAGGCCAGCAACGACAACTACGTGCACGACGTCACTGTCATCGACCACGGCGGCTCCATCGGACGCCGCGTCTACGTCTCCTACTGGGATGCTGGACTGATGATCTTGGCTGCCACGCACCTGACGCCGGGCGTGGTAGAGGCTGGGAGCCCTAACCAGCCCTTGAACGCGGACCACAGCATCGACCCGCCGGGATTCCTGACTCATCACGCCTACCCAAGCGATGACGGGAGCCGAGTCTTCATCCAGGACGAGTTCCTGCAGAGCTCGGGAGAGGAGCCCGTGCAGATGTGGGACATCAGCTCACCGGGGAGCCCCAGCTATGTGGACGGCATCGCCCTGGGCAGCGCCCTGATGCCCGTGGTCAACCCCGCTCACAACCTCCTGGTGGACGGCGACAGGCTCTACGTGGGATGGTACAAGGCCGGCCTACAGGCCTTCGACTTCGAGGGGGCCGGATTCGCGGACAGGCCCATCTATCACCAAGTTCAAACGGAGACCGCCGACGATGTATACGACGGCGCCTGGGGCGTCCGCCTCGCCACCATCGGGACCACCAGCTATATCTTCCAGTCGGACCGCCGGTACGGGCTGATAATAGATGCCACGCTAGAGTCCCTCGACAGCGACGGCGACGGGGTTCCTAACACGTCCGACAACTGCCCCACGGTACCGAATCCGGGACAGGCCAACGCCGACGGAGACGGCTGGGGTGACGCCTGCGACAACTGCTCGGCGGTGGCTACCTCCTGGTCCGTTTCGCCGGGGGACGATGACTGCGACGGGTTCACGACAGCCACGGAGAGCTTCGTGGGCACCCTGGCACTGGTCGCCTGCGCCGCCACCACGAGCGTGGGCGACGAGGACCCGGACCCGTGGCCGGCGGACTTCGACGACGACAAGGATGTCGACATCTTCGACGTCCTGAACATGAAGCCGTTCTTTGGCAGCCCCGGTTCCAACCCCTACAGCGCCCGCCATGACCTCCAGGGCCAGGACGGCGACAACGACATCTTCGACGTGCTCACGATGAAGCCGTTCTTCCTCAAAAGCTGCGGGTAGCTCGCGGCGGCCCTCCGCGCCGATTGACAGCACGAGCAGCGGGCCTATAATAGTTGCGCATCGCGAGGGGGTTAGCTCGCGAAGGGGAGCGGCGGCATGAGGTTGGTCAGATTCGCAGCGTTTAGTGCGCTGGCGGTTGCGGCACTCTTTTCCGCCGGCCGCGCCGAGGCCGTCGATGGCGGCATCAGCGGCACGGTGAGGGACGGCACCGGCGCCCCCATCGGGGGCGCCTTCGTCGAAGCGTTCGCGTTCTCCGGCTGCTGTGACAGCGGCTCCGCCCTCACCGGCCCCGACGGCACCTACACTATTAGCGGCCTGACGCCGGACTCCTACCGCGTCTACGCCTCCGCGGACGGATACGTGGCCGAGTTCTACGACGACACCCTTGACATCACCCAATCGACGCCGGTGGTGGTTAGCGACGGCACCGTCACTCCAGGTATCGATTTCGCCCTGTCCAGCGGCGGGAGCATCAGCGGCGTCGTCACCGAGGACCCCTCCGGCGCGCCCATAGAGGGCGCGATCGTGGACGCCATACTGGCCGAAGGGTGCTGCTCCTTCGGGGTCGCGGTGACAGCGGCTGACGGCACTTACACCATCGAAGACCTCTCCGGCACCTCGTACCTCGTATTCGCCTCGGCCCAGGGCTTCGCCTCCGAGTACTACGACGACACCACGGACGTCTCACTCGCTACCGCGGTGTCCGTGACCGTAGGCGCCAACACGCCGGGGATTAACCTCGCCCTCTCGTCATGCGGCAGCACCTGGCCCACGCCCGCCGGCGATGATGACTGCGACGGGTTTATGACGGCGACGGAGGAGTTCGTCGGCACCGTCCCGATGGTGATGTGCGCCACCGACTCGACTCCCAACAACGAGTCGCCCGATCCCTGGCCTGTGGACTTCGACGACGACCAGGACGTCGATGTGTTCGACATCCTGGCCGCCAAGCCGCACTTCAACACCTCCCCACCGAACCCCGGCTACAGCGCCCGCCATGACCTAGACGCTGACAGCGACGTGGATATCTTTGACGTACTGAAGACGAAACCGTTCTTCGGTCAGAGCTGCGCCTGAGCGGGCAGCCCGCCCCTGCCGCTTTGACAAACATTCGTGGCGGTGGTAGAATCCACCATCTCTAGCGACGCGCTAAAGGACTCTAGCCGGGGTCACCATGGGCAAGTTCCAGGCCGGCGCGATCCTACTGCTCGCAGTAGCGATCGCCACCGCCGCGGTCATATTACTCGCGTTCGACTCCTTTGGCGGCCGTGACGAGCCGGCCGCAGCGGCGGTCCAAGCCAGCGATCAGGTCACCCCGGACTCGCTTCTCGGCCCGGCCGTCATTCTTGGGACAGGCCAGCTCGCCGACTGCAGCGCCCGCCTCTCGGAGATCCCCGCCGGCATGGATGTCTTCCAATCCGACGCCCAGATTTCCGGCGAGATCCTCGGCAGCCCGTTCGGACCGGTTGATCTGAACGGCCCCACCACGGTCAACCGCGGCGCCCCCGGCGATGCCAACGGGAACGGCCGCACCGACATCCCGGTTGAGATCGTCGCCATGGAGCTCGCCGGCAACGCCATCACCATCAAGGCCGGGCAGAACTTCGGCCTGTCGCCATCGACCGGCATGGTGGAGTCTCTTGGAGTGGGGTCTCCTAGTGACGACAGCTTCCCCGTGAGCAGCTTCTTCGATGTCTTCACCGAGATAACCATCGGTACCGCCACCTACCACACGGATGGGCCCGTCCCCATGGAGGCCACCATACCCGCCGACCCGCAGGGCGTTGGCTGTCTGCCGCCCCTGGGCCAGACCTACCAACCGCCCCCCAATACTCCGCCGGTGCCGATCTTGGACAGCCAGGGCCAGCAGGTCGGCACCCTCACCCACGCCCGGCACGTGCCGGAGCGGCCCCGCAGCATCGACGACATCAAGCTGGACGAGCTCAACAACCAGCCCCGGGCTGGCGCCGTGGTGACCCTGCACCGCGGCTTCGGCTGCCTGGGCCACCCTCTCGGCGCCGGCGTCACCGGCCACGACGGCCAGTTCACCTTCCGCCCCCTGACGGCGGGCCAGTACTCCGTCCAGGAGCAGACGCCGCCCCTGGGGCTGGGGCCCGACCCCAGCGGCGCCTGCACCGATGTGGACCACACCGGGCCCTACCCGGAGGCCAGCGCCCCGGTCTCCCTTAACCCGCCTCCTGACGCCGGCGAGGATTTCTTCCCCTCCTGCGGCCTCTTCACCGCCCAGATCGGCCAGCAGACCGGGACAGTTGAGATGGAAGGTGACCCCCTCAACCCCACCCGCGTCCAGCGGGGCACCCCGGACCCGGTGACGGGCACCATCCCCATCGAACTCGTCGCCCTGAGCCTTGTAAGCGCCGACGGGCTGATTCAGGTCGGGCTGAACCCGGCCCAGCCGTCCACCGGCAGTATGACCGTCACGCCCATGGCCCCCGCCGGTACCTACGACAGCACCCTGAACGTCTTCCCCCTGCTCATATTCTCTCAGCAGCTCACCCTCCACACCGAGCAACCGGTGCCGCTGCGGTCTACGGCCCCCTCTACCGAGGCTCCGCCCTTCAACCGCTACTTGAGAGCCGACCACCTCAACATACCGCTGCTGGACCCGGACAACCAGCCGGTGGGCCAGCTGACCCTGGCCATCCACAAGCCCAAGCCGCCGGGCGAGAAGTGCGTCATCATCCGCAACCCGCCGGGGCCGCCGCAGGAGATCAGCTTCTCCATCGAATTCGGCGGGCCCAGCAACGCCATCTTCCACGCCGCTGATATCCTCAACCCCGGGCCCGTTGTGGCCAGGACCTGCGCCTCCCTCGGACTGACTCCCACCGGCTGCGCCTTCGCCTCGCCTCAGGACGATCTGCGGGCCCTATCCTACGGCTTCGACTTCTCCACCGCCGTCCCCGCTGAGCCGCCCAAGGTCTTCTCCCCTGACCCTATCACCGTGGGCGTGCCCGGAACCGATGTCAACATCGAATCCACCTGCCCGCCGGCAACGGACGCACCCGCCGATTTCTATCGGACTTTCCTCACCGGCACCAACATTCAGGAGTTCGATGGCAACGGCGTTCTGGGCTGCCTCACCAGCTTCCCGCTGGGCCTGGTGGAGCCCGGCGCGCCGCCTACCGGTGATAACGCCGACGCTCTGGGCGAGCTGCCCACCGGCGACCCCGTGTTCTTCACCCTGGCGCCCGGCTCGCCGAGCCTCACGTTGCTGCTCGGCGGCCCCTACACCAGCGCCCACATCTTCAAGAGCGTAGCTGGGGTGGTCTCAGTCTACGCTACCCCGGCCCAGCTGGGCCTGACCGCGACCGACGTTGTCGACGGCATCTGCCTGCGGGAGTCGGACGGCATCTTCGACGCCACGCTGGACGGCCTGTTCGACACCCCACCCGACCTCCTGCAGTTCAGCCTCAGCCGCACGTCACCAACGCTGGGGCTCCTTCCCGCGGCGATACCGCCGTACAACGGCGCCGACCAGTTCATCCCGCGGACCGTGGTAGGTGGTCTGCCCATCCGCGTGAATACCGCCGCGGACCACGGCCTGCAAGACACGCTCAGTGGGACCGTCAATGACGACTTGGACGCCATGAAGTGCCCCTTCCTGGACACGGACAGCGACGGCGTCCCCGACCCGCTGGACACAGGCGATGGCACCTACCTCAAGGGCACTATCTCCGGCGCCCTGACCGGGAGCGTTACCCTCGGCGATCCGCCAGACACGGTGCAAGTCGTGGGCGGTACCGGCGGCGGCACGGCCACCGCCAGCTGCCCCGCCACGGCCAGCAGCGGCGTCACTGGCGTCTCGGTCGCCCTGGACGAGGGGGAGATAGCGAATCTCGGCTGCACGGCCAGCGCCAGCGTCACGGTGGTCGTCGGTCCCGTTGTCGTCACATTCGGATCGTTCACCGCCACGGTGCCCGCGGGCAGCACGGTAACGATATCGGAAGAGCCCACCTCCTGCGGCAGCCTGGCAGGCACGTTCGAGGTCAGTCACAGCCCCGGCACCGTGAACGTCATCATCAGCAGCCCCAACATGGCACCGCCGGTGACGCTGACGCCAGGCGGCACGTTCCTGGACTGCGACGCCGACGCCGTCTTCGATCAGGTGGACAACTGCCCCACCGTCTCCAACCCCAGTCAGGCCGACGCAGAGCCGGACGGCGTGGGCAACGCCTGCGACAACTGCCCCAACTGGCCCAACGCCGCCCAGGGCCTTCCCCCCTGGCCGGTCCCGATGACCGATCCCGATTGCGACGGCTTCAACACGACGGTCGAGACGTTCCTGGGCACGCTGCCCCTGGTCCAGTGCGCCGCCGACACCACGACCAACAACGAGGCTCCGGACCCCTGGCCGCCGGACTTCGACGACGACAGGGACGTCGACATCTTCGACGTGCTGAAGATGAAGCCGTTCTTTGGCAGCCCCGGTGCCAACCCCTACAGCGCCCGCCACGACCTCCAGGGCCAGGACGGTGACGTGGACATTTTCGACGTCCTGGCGATCAAGCCGTTCTTCGGCAAGAGCTGCACGTGAGCGGGCAGCCCACCACCCGCTGCCCGGTAGTGTCACGGGTTGCAGCCCTCGCTCCCGAAGCTGCGTGAGGAACGCCTCCCAGTGGGCGGCACTCTCCGCCGGCGCCAGCCGGAAGTCCAGCAAGCGGCGCTCCCCTGTCACCGTAATCCCGTAAGCGCACAGCACTAGCCTTCCACGCGGGAGACTGTCTGAGCGCTTACCTGTTTGCCCAACAACGCTTCCAGGCTGGCGCCCACCCGGCGGGTTGATACCCCAGCCGGGAAGACCTCGCGAATGACCTGGTTCACCTGAGCCTGCCTGCGTTGGTAGCGGCTGAACACCGAGCGCTCAACGACAGGGGCCCGCGCCCGCGGCACCCGGATCGCCGTTATGATCCCCATCTGCGTCGCCAGATCCCGCTCATAGAAGCCGTTGCGCTGACCGCGCCGGCCTTCTATCCGCCAAAAGCGCGCCCGACGAGAGGGGAAGCGGCGATGGTCACGGCCCGCCCCAGAGCCGCAAGCAAGCCGTTCGCCGGCCTGAAGCGTAACGCTTGACGGGTTCTCATTGTTATGGTATAAGAAAGCTGTTTTTCACGCCGTCTTCGGGAGGGATGCGGCCATGAAGAAGCTACTGGTCGCCCTGGGCCTGGCGATCCTGGTGAGCGCGGCGCTGTGGCTGCCCACCGGCGCCGACCATCAAGTCGGCATCAGCGCCAGCGTCACCGTCAAGAACGTCTGCGTCACCGTCAGCCCTACCTCCATCGACTACGGCACCCTGGACTTCGAGGCGAGCCAGGCATCAAATACCCTGGCTACACCCGTAACCTTTCTCGCTACCAACTGTGGCACCGCCAGCGAGAGCTTCCTGGCCAGAGGGGCCAACGCCACGGCGGGGTCCACTACCTGGACCATCCAGGCGGCAGCCCCCAACTGTGCGACGCCGGATATCAACCTGTTCCGGCACAGCCTGACGAGAACAGCGCCGACCGCCGACACAGAGAAGTTCCTGACCACCTCTAACACTTCATGGGTCACCGGTATCGGCGCCACCTCCACCGCCTCCTTCAATACCAAGCTCTATATGCCCTGCCACGGCAGCGGCGGGGCCGGCTCCACCGCCGCCACCTCTGTCACCGTCGTCGCCACCCAGCCGTAGCGACCCAACAGCCAGCCATATCCGGGAAGCCCTGCGCCAGCAGGGCTTCCTAGTCTGGGCCTTTCTAGGCGCTCCTTCTGCTGCGATAATAGGACACACGTGAAACCCTAGGCGAAGGGAAGGAGAGAGTTGCGAGCGCAATGGCCCCGGAAGGCGGCCCTGCTGGCCCTCCTGGCCGCTCTGTTCCTCCTGACCGCCACGCCCGCCGCCGCCGACAAGCCGCCCCCACCCGAGCCCATCCCGCCCATCGTTGACGCCGACAAGGACAAGCTCTTCGACGACCTGGAGCAGGCCCTGGCCGCCGCCCCCGCCGCGCAGCCCTTCGATGTCATCGTCCTCCTCC
>JACQGZ010000068.1 GCA_016199305.1 Armatimonadota bacterium
CCCCGAGGAGCTCCGGGAGCGTCGCCGCCAGGGCTTGGAGCGCGCCCTCCGAGGCCTTACGGGTGGCGAGCCCCTTGGGGTCCGGGGTGAAGGCCGGCAGATCAGCATCCCACCCGGCGGGCAGCTCGCCCGCGAGGCGGCGGGTCAGCTCGGCGCCGGGCCCTGGGAAGGCCTCGACGTAGGCCGACACCCGGCGGCGCCAGTCCTCCTCCCAGCGCTCCCCGCGCTCGAGCGCGACCCGGAAGTGCGCCCGCACGTCGTCGGGCACGAGGAACGCGGGCTCCGCCGGCCAGCCGAGCGCCTCCTTGGCCGCCCGCACCTCCTCCGGGCCGAGGGGGCTCCCGTGGGCATGGAACGTCCCCTGCTTGTGCGGGGCCCCGAACCCGATGATGGTGGACACGACGATCAGCGACGGCCGGTCGGTGACGTCCTGAGCCGCACGCATCGCGCGTTCCAGGGCGGTCAGGTCATATCCGTCCTCGACGGTTCCGACGTGCCAGCCGTAGGCCGCGAACCGGGCGGAGACGTCCTCGCTGAAGGCGACCGACGTCGTGCCGGCGAGCGAGATCCGGTTGCTGTCGTAGAGGACGATCAGCTTGCCGAGCCCGAGGTGGCCGGCGAGGGAACAGGCCTCCGCCTGGACGCCTTCCATCATGTCGCCGTCGCCGGCGAGCACCCACGTGTGATGGTTGACGACCTCGTGCCCGGGCCGATTGAACCGGGCCGCGAGGTGCGCCTCGGCGATCGCCATGCCGACGGCGTTGCCGATCCCCTGGCCGAGCGGGCCGGTGGTGGCCTCCACTCCCGGGGTGAGGTGGCTTTCCGGATGGCCGGGGGTCAGGCTCCCCCACTGCCGGAACCGCTTGATCTGGTCGAGCGTCAGGTCATAGCCCGTCAGGTGCAGGAGCGAGTAGAGCAGCATCGACCCGTGACCGGCCGAGAGGACGAACCGGTCGCGGTCCGGCCAGCGCGGGCTGGCGGGGTGGTGCCGCAGGAACTGGGTCCAGAGGACATAGGCCATCGCCGCCGCCCCCATCGGCAGCCCGGGGTGGCCCGAGTTGGCCTGCTGGACGGCATCGACCGACAGGAAGCGGATCGTGTTGATGCAACGCTCGTCGAGACTCGGTCCCATGGCGATCGGCGCCCTCACGTTCGGGAAGACCTCGGGTATCGACCCCTAGGGGTCCGGCACCGAGCCCGTGCAGCTCCCCGGGTGGGCTCGCGGACAGGTTGGCGGCGGCACGCGAGCGACGAGCTCAGCCCTCAGACCACAGGGATCGCGTAAGACTACTACGCTTCGCGCACCGGGGCGCCTTCGAAGGCATTCGGGAGGGGTCGGGGCGCAAGGGACGGAGAGGGGCGGCAGGGCGGGTGTGGGGCCGGAACGTGAGCCGGGGTGAGGATGGTGGAGGCGGCGGGAATTGAACCCGCGTCCGGAAACCCTCTGCAGCAGGCGTCTACATCAATAGCCGGTTCTTCCTGCTCTCGCCACCCGACCCGCCAACCGGCGAGCGTCCCGGGCAGCCAGCCTCGTCAGATCTCGCTCGTCACCCTGAGGCAGAGCTCGGAGCCAGCCGCCAGAGTATGACGCCCTGACCCAGGCCCTGATGGCGCAGCCTGGAGGACGCTGGCGGGTGTTAGGCCGCCAGAGCTAGCTGAGTGTTGGCAGCTATACCGTTTCTCTCTTATTAGCGAGGGGAGAGAAACCTCGTGATGCAGCCTGTGCGTCACTGATCCCCGTCGAAACCGGTCGCCCCCGTTCACACCCTCCATCGCGCCCGGCTAACCCCGGGCCCGCGCGCGAAGCGCCTTGTCCATCTCGCGGCGGGTTTCCCGCTCGCGGAGGACGGCGCGCTTGTCATGCAGCTTCCGGCCGCGCGCCAGCCCGACCTCGAGCTTGGCGCGCCCCTGTTTGAAGTATAGACGAAGGGGGACGATGGTCAACCCGCGCTCGGCCGTCTTGCCGATCAGGCGCTGGATCTCGCGGCGGTGGAGCAGCAGCTTCCGCTGGCGCTCGGGGTCGTGATTGGCGGCAGTGCCATGGTGGTAGGGGCTCACGTGACAGCCGATGAGCCAGGCCTCGCCGTTCTGGATGGCGACGTAGCTGTCCTTGAAGTTCACCAGGCCTTCCCGGAGCGACTTGACCTCGGTCCCGCGCAGGGCGAGCCCGGCCTCGAGGGTCTCGAGGATTTCGTACTCGTGCCGCGCCTTCCGGTTGGTCGCCACGACCTTCTCGCCTGTCACCGCTGCTCCTTGACTTGAAAACACTCCAGGGTATGATAGTCCGCTGTCGCCGAGCCGAAGTGGCGGAATTGGCAGACGCGCTAGATTC
>JACQGZ010000064.1 GCA_016199305.1 Armatimonadota bacterium
CCCTTTCCCGTGGCCGCACGCTGACCGCATGGCGATCCCCCAGGGCCCCGCCTCCACCGTCTCGCCGGACCTGATGATGGGCCGGCGGCCTCCCCGCGTCGTCGTCGTCGACGACGAGCCGTCCATCCTGGAGATGCTCCGCCGGCGGCTGGAATCGATGGGGGCCACCGTCTTCACGGTCCTCCGCGGAAGCGAGGCCCTCCCGCTGGCCCGCCAGGAGGCGCCCGACCTGATCCTCCTCGACATCATGATGCCGGATGTCGACGGGTTCACCGTCATCCGCCAGTTGAAGGAGGACGAGGCGACCCGGCAGATCCCCGTCATCTTCATGACCGCGCGCGACGAGATCGACAGCCGGGTGCAGGGCCTCGACCTGGGCGCGCACGACTACGTGACCAAACCGTTCAACACGGTGGAACTGATCGCACGGATCCGGGCGGCCCTGCGGGTGAAGTCGCTGCAGGATGAACTCTACGAGAAGAACCGGCTGCTCGAACAGCTGGCCACCAGCGACCCGCTGACGGGCCTGCCCAACCGCCGCACCTTCGAAGAGCAGGTGTACGTGGAGATGGAGCGCGCCCGCCGCAGCAACCATCCCCTCTCCTGCCTGATCTTCGACATCGACAACTTCAAGGACATCAACGACGTCCACGGCCACCAGGCCGGCGATGAAGTCCTGCGCCAGATCGGCCGCGTGCTGCTGGGGCGCAAGCGCCGCACGGACATGGTTTCCCGCTACGGCGGCGAAGAGTTCGTCTGGCTCCTCCCCGGCGCGCCGCTGGAGGCGGCGACCGAACTGGGGGAGTGGCTGCTCCGCACCATTCGCGAGATGGAGATCGTCACCACCCTCGTCCCGCTCCGCGTGTCGATCAGCATCGGCGTCTCCTCCTACGAACCCGAGACCCACGGCGACGTCCCGACCAGCCTCCTCCTGCAGAGCGCGGATGAGGCGCTGCGCGGAGCCAAGGAATCGGGGAAGGACCGCGTCGTCGCCCGCGAACTCAACCTCCTGGCGGAACCCGAATTCGGGGAGGCAGAGCACGCCGAGGAGGGACCGTCCGGCCCCCCCTTCACGCGATAGGACGGAGCACCGGGCGCCGCGGCTATCGCGTGCGGATCTTCCAGATCGCCAGGGCACCGGCGACGAAGTAGGCGGCCGCGAGCGCGTTCACGGCCACGTAGCCCTGTCCCGGACCGAGCCGGTTCAACGCATCCAGGATGGGCCCGCCGATGAGCGGTCCCAGCACCTGGGGCAGCGTGGTGGAGATCCCCCAGATCCCCAGGTCCTTCGCCGCCGCTTCCCGCGAGGGGAGGACATCCACCGCCAGCGCCAGGTCCACCGTGTTGAAGGCGCCGAAGCCGATCCCGAAGACCACGCTGAGGGCCAGCATCAGCCGGAAAGAGGGTGCGACGAGAAAGACCAGGACCATGATCCCCATCAGCAGCGAGGAGAAAGAAACGATCGGTCGGCGCCCGATCCGGTCGGAGAGCCACCCCGAGACGTAGGCGCTGCCCAGCGCCCCGATCGCCACCATCGCCTGCACCAGCCCGGTCGCCTCGGTGAAATTGGGCACTCCCAGGTAGTCCTTGAGAAAGAACTGCAGGAAGGCCAGCAGCGAGTAAACCCCCATCAGCGTAAAGAAGCGCGCCACGAAGAGCCAGGCGAAGTTGGGATGGCGGCGCGGGTCGATCCAGAACGATCGCAGGAAGGTACGCAGATTGAAGGACGGGCGGCCCCGCAGCGGCACTTCACGCACCTTCCACACTGTGAGCAGCATCGTGATCATCAGAACGGCGATGATCAGCAGGAACGCGGGCGTGACGTGGCCCCGCTCGATCAGTAGGCCGGCGACCACTCCGGCGATGATCGTGCCCAGGATATTCATCAACCCCCAGAAGCCGGAGACGGTGCCGCGCTGATCCGCCGGGACCAGGTCGGGGATGAGGCCGCCGTAGGCCGCCGCCCCCAAGTTGTAGGCGAACTGCACGAACAGAAAGGCCAGGATGAAGAGGCCCAGCGTCGGCGCGTAGGCCAGCGCCAGCAGGGCCGCAGCGTTGAGGAGCACCCCGGCGATGATGAACGGCCGGCGCCGTCCCAGCGGATGGAGAGAACGGTCGCTGAGCGCCCCCGCGAGGGGCTGCATCACCAGCGCCACCACCGCGCCGCCCGCATAGACCGAGCCGAGGACCCGCCCCTTCGCCGCCTCCGAGGTGAAGCGCAGCACCAGTCGGGGGATGGCCACCGCCAGCAGGGCGCCCCAGTGGAAGTTCAGACCGAAGTTGTGAACGCTGATCAGGAGTTGCTGGCTGAGGGAGAGGCGGCGCCGCGGCGGCCCACCCTCGGGCGGCGTGGCGATCGCGGACACTGTGACCATCGCCCCGCGCGCCTAGGCGCGGGAGGCAGGCGCGCCACCGGGCGCTCGTGCCAGCAGCCGGCGGAGGGTACGCCCGTAGTCGACCGTGTTGAACACGATAGCCACCGCCAGCACGGCAAAGAGAACGTGATCCACGGTCTGAGCCCAGGGGGCCTGCAGCCAGAATGTCCGCGCCAGGAGCAGGGGGAGATAGACGAACTGCAGCTGCCCGACCACCTTGCCCGCCGGCGCCGGGGCCAAGGCCACGTCGCCGGCCCGCCGTACGTGCAGCAGCTGGGTCCAGGCCATCAGCAGCCCGGGGAAGAAGATCACCGCCCACTTCCACCAGGGCAGGATCCCGAGGGCGAAGAAGATGGTGAACATCGTGTAGATGACGAGAAAGTCCACCGTGCTGTCGAAGGCGGCGCCGAACTCGCGGGACTGGCCGAGGCGGCGGGCGACCCGACCGTCGACCAGGTCGGTGCCGATCATCACCGCCAGCGTCGCCACGGCCATGCCGGGCAGCGGCCGGGCCAGGGCGTAGATCAGGTAGGGGAGCATGATCAGCCGCGCGCCCGTGAGCGCGTCGGCGAGGGTAAAGCGCGGGTCCTTCCAGGAGAATGGCTGGCCAGCCACGTCCGCCCTCCGCCCCAGAAGTGTCCGGCTCGGCAGACCGTCCTGCCGACCGGCGGTTAGGGATATGCGCCGCGGCCGCGCCAACCCCTGCCGGAGCGGGGTGACGGAACTGTGAAAAACCTCCGGTAGTTCTACACATCGAAAGGCACGCCGAGAGAAAGGAAGGTGCGCGATGGACCTACAGCGATACATCCTCACAGAATGGACCGAAGAGTACAAACAGGGACGGTTGAAGCGGCGCGAGTTCCTACGCCGCGTCGTCCTGATGTCGGGCGGGGCGGCCCTCGCCCTGCCTGTGCTGTCCGGATTGGGGGTGGCCGCGTCGGCGGAGGAGGTGCGGCAGGCGGCCGCAAGCAGCCCGCCCGCGGCGGCGCAGACGCCGGGGGTGACGGTGCCGCCCGACGATCCGGCCATCGAGGCGCGTAGCGTTTCCTTTCCCTCTGGCGCAATTCAGGTGCTGGGCTACGTGGCCGGGCCGAAGGGCGTGGCCCCGGCCCCCGGCGTTCTGGTGATCCACGAGAACCGCGGCCTCCTGGAGCACTTCCGGGACGTGGCGCGGCGCCTGGCAAAGGCGGGATACGTCGCCCTCGCGGTGGACCTGGTCTCTCCCGAAGGGGGAACGGCCCGGTTCAGCGACCCCGGCCAGGTCTCCGCGGTCCTGGGCCGGACGCCTCCCGAGCAGTTTGTGGCCATGCTGAACGCGGGGGTCGCCTACCTCCAGGGGCTCCCCAACGTGCGCCGGGACCGCGTCGGGACGATGGGGTTCTGCTTCGGCGGCGGGATGGTCTGGCGGCTGGCAACGGCCAATCCGAACCTGCGGGCAGCGGTGCCGTTCTACGGACCGAATCCGCCCCTCGCGGACGTGCCCAAGATCAGGGCGGCGGTCCTGGCCATCTATGGTGAACTGGACAGTCGCCTCAACGCCGGCATTCCGGCGATCCGGGAGGCGATGCAGCGGGCCAACGTCGTGCACGAGATCGTCATCTACCCCAACTCCAATCACGCCTTCTTCAACGACACCGGGAACCGCCACAACCCGACGGCGGCGCAGGAGGCCTGGCGGCGCACGCTGGCGTGGTTTGAGCGCTATCTCAAGGGGGCATAGGTCTCTTCCGGAGCGCAATGAAGGCAAGCGCGTGATGCAGGGCGATCGTAGCTACCAGGTGTGAGTATCTTAGGGGAACGTAGCCACAGGGTTCAAAGAGAGAGTCAACGTCTTGGTGGGCAGGGTGGGATTCGAACCCACACGCCCTGACGGGCAAGGGTGTTTAAGACCCTAGCGTCTACCCTTCCGCCACCTGCCCACCATAACTATATACTACGTTTCCTGGCCCGGTAGATCGGTCTGAGCGCGTGGCAATTAGGACAGAGCACCTCCAAGTTTGAGAGCCTGTTGTCCGAACTATCGCCATTGATATGGTGAATCTCCAAGGGTAGATACCCATCCACCAACCTCTCGGTCCAGCCACACTGCTCGCAGTGCTGTGGCTTCAAGCCAGCGGCAAAGAGCCTCCTCTTCAGCTTATAACTCTGGAAGCTATTTCCATTTATCAGAATCTCTTGAAGCTCGATTCGGGGCTTCCCTAAGCCCTTCAATCCTTGTTCCATGCTCTTCCAGTGAAGTGGGAGTCACTGGCCATCGTCTCGTTCTCATAGGAATCCCGAATCAGGAATCGGAAAAACGCCACCAAATTCCAGTGACACGAAAGGGGAGATTTGAAGCTTGCAGAGACGCTGGGAACTCGATGCTTTTTGGAGGCGGCGCCCGGATTCGAACCGGGGAGTGGGGGTTTTGCAGACCCCTGCCTTGCCTCTTGGCTACGCCGCC
>JACQGZ010000022.1 GCA_016199305.1 Armatimonadota bacterium
CCGCCGGCCGTCCCATCCGCGCCTCGCTGTGCGCGTCCACGCGGGCGACGAACGACTGATCTCCGGCGGACAGATGGAGGATGATGTCCGAGCCGATCGGCTCGTGGACATCCACGGTCGTCTGAACTGTCCAGTCGGCCGGGGCGTCTCGCCAGAGGGCGCGGTCCTGGATGTCCTCCGGCCGGATGCCAAAGATGACCTCCTGCCCGAGCCACTGCCGCGCCGTCGGGGCGATGTCCGCCGGCACCGGGAGCCGGAAGGCGCCCGTGTCCAGCTCCACCCCGCCGTTCCGCTGCACCAGGCGGCTGCGCAGGAAGTTCATGGCCGGGCTGCCGATGAACCCGGCGACGAAGAGATTGGCGGGATTCTCATAGAGTGTCAGCGGGGTATTCACCTGCTGGACGACCCCGTCGTTCATGACGACGATGCTGTCCCCCATGGTCATCGCTTCCACCTGATCGTGGGTGACGTAGATCGTCGTCGTCGCCAGCCTGGCGTGCAGTTTCTTGATCTCCGCCCGCGTTTCCACGCGCAGTTTGGCGTCGAGGTTGGAGAGCGGCTCGTCCATGAGGAAGACCTGCGGCTCGCGGACGATGGCCCGCCCCAGGGCGACGCGCTGCCGCTGCCCGCCGGAGAGTTGCTTGGGCTTGCGGCCCAGCAGGGTCTGGATGCCCAGCATGCCGGCGGCCTCGCGCACCCGGCGGTCGATCTCGCTCTTGGGATACTTGCGCAGCCGCAGCCCGAAGGCCATGTTGTCGTAGACCGACATGTGCGGGTAGAGGGCGTAGTTCTGGAAGACCATGGCGATGTCGCGGTCCTTCGGCGGGACGTCGTTGACCCGGCGTTCGCCGATGTAGATGTTGCCGGAGGTGGCCTCCTCCAGCCCGGCGACCAGCCGCAGGCAGGTCGTCTTGCCGCACCCCGACGGCCCGACCAGCACGGTGAACTTCTGGTCGGGGATCTCCAGGGTCATGTCGTTCACCGCTTTGACCGACCCGAACAACTTGGTCAGGTTCTCGAGTTGGACTTTCGCCACGTCCCGATCACCCTGCCGCGGCGAGCGGCTGATAGACTCGGAGCACTACACAGTTTCGCCGCCTCCTCGGGCTCCCCTGCGCTGGACGGAGCCGCTCAGGAAGCGGCCAGACGACGCTTGATCTCATCGATCGGGGCGACCGGCGTGGGGTCGACGCCCCGGAACAGCGCCAGGTAGACGCTGACGAAGTCGCCGAACAGCACCAGGGAGAGCAGGCGGGCCAGGCGTGACGCCCCGCGGGCGCGCACCTCATCCACGGAGGCCGCCGCCGCGAACGCCACGTCGC
Source organism: Armatimonadota bacterium (assembly GCA_016199305.1). Lineage (GTDB taxonomy): Bacteria > Sysuimicrobiota > Sysuimicrobiia > Sysuimicrobiales > Humicultoraceae > JACQGZ01. The sequence continues at coordinate 1,323 of JACQGZ010000022.1, forward strand.
GGGTGGCCATCACCCGGCGGGCGACGGCAGGGTCCTCCTCCGGCTCGCGCAGCAGCACCACCGCGATCTGCCGCGCCACGGCCTGATCCTCCCACCCTACCGTCTCGTTGTGGTTCAACTCCGGAAAGGTGTTCCACAGTGCCAGCGTCTTGCTGTTCTCGTTGAACTGGCACTTCCAGCGGTAGGCGACCGCCGCCAGACCCGGTGAGGAGGCGTAGATCGCCGGGAGGTGTCCCACCAGTCGCGCCGCCAGCCGTTTGGCGGGATTGCCCTCGGCCCGGGCGGTCGGACCCAGTTCGTCCACAAGGCCTCGCAGCACCCCGCGGGCCTCGGCCCATTCCCCGGAGAGTTCCCCCATGTGCGTCAGCCGGCGCAGCGCGCTCACCATCGGCAGAAAGAGGTAGGGAACCGCCGCCCGCGGCGGCAGGCCCGCCGGGAGGTGCACGACCGGATCGCCCCGCTGCCCCGCGAGGGCGGCGAGCGCGCCCCCCGAGGTGATCACGACTGCCGGCGCGCCGGCCTCCTTCGCCGCCGCGTAGGCCTCCAGGGTCTCTTCGGTGTCGCCCGAATGCGAGCACGCGAAGAGCAGGGTCTGCGGTCCGACGAAGGCCGGGATGCGGCGGTCCTTCACCACGACGACCGGCACGGGGAAGGTCGGGCCGAGGAGCGCCTGGAGGAGGTCTCCGCCCACTCCGGAGCCTCCCATGCCCAGGACGACGATTGCCGTCGCATCGTCTGCGGGCGGCAGACGCAACCGCATGGCGGTCTGCCAGATCTCCTCGGCCATCTCGGGAAAGCGGACGACCAGCTGCGCCATGCCGCCTGGGTCGAGGATGCGATAGGTCTCAGGATCGTCGAGGGGGTGCATGACAGGTATTATAAGGGCATGCTGAGCGGGCGAAATCTCCGCCGGCTGCTCGATCTGCGGCGCCGGATCACCACCGAAGCGGTCGCGCTGCGGTCGGGCCAGCGGCGGCGGTTGCTGGCGGCGATGGAGACGGCGCGGCGCCAGCGCCTCCCCGGTCCCCGCGACCCCCTGCGGGACCTGACCACGGGGGAGGTGCTGCGGCAGATCAAGTGGTTGACCGGCACGCTCTCCCTGGAGGAAGCCGAAGCGGCCGTCGGCGCGCTGGAGCGCCTCAAGCGCGTCCAGCCGAGGCACGCCGCCCGCCGATGAGCACACCGTGAGGATCCTGGTCACCGGCGGGGCGGGCTTCATCGGCTCGCATGTCGTGGACGCCTACCTAGAGTCCGGGCACGACGTCGCCGTCATTGACACCCTGGCGACCGGCCGGGAGGCTTACGTCGATCCGCGCGCCCGCCTCTATCGCGTCGACGTCGCCTCTCCCGCCGTCGCCGAGGTCTTCGCGCAGGAGGGCCCGGAGATCCTCAACCACCACGCCGCCCAGGCCTCGGTGAGCGTCTCGGTCAAGGAGCCGGTCGAGGACGCCCGGGTAAACGCCCTGGGCACGATCAACCTGCTGGAGCAGGCGGTGCGCGTGGGCGTGCGCAGGGTGATCTTTGCCTCCACCGGCGGGGCGCTCTACGGCGAGCCGGAGCACATCCCCGCCCTCGAGGATCATCCCGTGCGGCCGCTCAGTCCCTACGGCACCTCGAAGTACGTCGGGGAGCTCTACCTGGGGCTGTACAGGCGGCTCCACGGACTGCGCTCCTTCATCCTGCGCTACGCCAACGTCTTCGGCCCGCGGCAGGATCCCTTCGGCGAAGCCGGCGTGGTCGCCATCTTTGCGGCGGCGATGCTGGCCGGGCGCGCGCCGACGATCTTCGGGGACGGGACGCAGACCCGCGACTTCGTCTATGTGGAGGATGTGGCGCGGGCCAACCTGCTCGCCACCGAGGGGGACGAGGAGGGCGCTGTGCATATCGCCACCGGGGTCGAGACGACGGTCAACGAGATCCACCAGCGACTGGCCACCCTCACCGGCCACGCCGCCCCTCCGGCCTACGGACCGCCGCGCGAGGGAGAGGTGTACCGCATCGCCCTCGACCCCACAGAGGCCGCGCGGACCCTGGGATGGCGGCCCCAGGTCGACCTGCAGGCGGGATTGCAGCGGACGGCCGAGTGGTTCCGCGGCAGGTGACCGTGGACCACTCGGGGATCGGCGCGCTGCGCCAGCTGGCCACGCTCTACGGGGTCCGGACCTCCTACTTTGACATCGCCGGCCACCACCGCCGCGCTGCCCCCGAGCCGCTGCTGGCCGTCCTGCGCGCGCTGGGCGCGCCGGTCGACCACCTTCGGGATGCCCCGCAGGCGCTGCGCCAGCGGGTCGCCGAGCGCTGGCGCCGGGGCGCCGAGCCTGTGGTCGTCGCCTGGGGCGGGCGGCCCCCCGCCGTCGCCCTCCACGTGGACGCGTCTTTCCTGGAGTATCCACTCACCTGTACCCTCCTTCAGGAGGATGGTGAGGTCCGTCGCTGGCAGGTAGACCCGGCCCGACTGCCGGTACGCGGATCGACAGAAGTGGAGGGGGGGCGGCACGTCGTCGTCCGCCTGACCCCGCCGGCCGGCCTGCCGTGGGGATACCACCGCCTCATGCTGGCCCAGGAGGGACGTCCCCCACAGGAGACGCTCATCATCGCCGCGCCCCGGCGGGCCTACCGGCCCCCCGGGGAGGACTCGGCGCGCACCTGGGGGATCTTTCTCCCCCTCTATGCGCTTCATGCGGGGCGCAGCTGGGGATGCGGCGATCTCTCCGACCTGGAGCGTCTGATGGAATGGGTGCGCAGCCTGGGCGGCAGCGTCGTGGGCACCCTCCCGATGCTGGCGTCCTTTCTGGATGAGCTGTTCGAGCCCAGCCCGTACGTGCCGGCCAGCCGTCTCTTCTGGAACGAGTTCTACCTCGACCTGACGCGCAGCCCGGAACTGGCGCGGTGCCCCGAGGCCCGGACGCGCCTGGAGGCGCCCGCCCTGGCGGCGGAGCTGGAAGAGGTCCGATCGCTCGACCTGGTGGACTACCGCCGCATCATGGCCGCGAAGCGCCCGATCCTGGAGGCCCTGGCGCGATGCTTCTTCGGCGAGCCAAACGGCCGGCAGAAGGCTTTTCGCCGTTTCCTCGCCGGCCATCCGCTGCTGGACGACTACGCGCGCTTCCGGGCGGTCTCCGAGCGGCTCCGGGTCCCCTGGCAGGCGTGGCCGCGCCCCCTGCGCGACGGACAGGTGCGCGACGGCGACTTCGACGAGGAGGCGCGGCGGTATCACCTGTATGCGCAGTTCCTGGCCCACGAACAGCTGACGGCGCTGGCAGCGCAGGCCGACCACAGCGCGGGACTCTACCTCGACCTCCCGCTCGGCGTGCATGCCGCCGGCTACGACACCTGGGAAGAACGGGACGCGTTTGCGTTCGATGCCTCGACGGGCGCGCCGCCGGATCCGCTGTTTGCCGGCGGGCAGAACTGGGGATTCCCGCCGCTGCATCCCCAACGAATGCGCGAGCAGGGCTATCGCTACGTGATCGCCGTCCTGCGCCATCACTTCCGGCACGCCTCGATCCTCCGCATCGACCACGTGATGGGGCTGCACCGCCTCTTCTGGATCCCACGGGGCCTGGACGCCCGCGAGGGTGTCTACGTCCGTTACGCCTCGGACGAACTGTATGCCATTCTCTCCCTGGAATCGCACCGTTTCCGAGTCCGGCTCGTCGGCGAAGACCTGGGCACCGTACCCCCCGCCGTCCGGCGCTCCCTGGGACGCCACAACATCTCCGGCATGTACGTGATGCAGTATGAGGCGATCTCGGAACTGCAGGGCGAGCTGCGGCCCATCACGCACGACTACCTCGGGAGTCTCAACACCCACGACATGCCGCCCTTCGCGGCCGTCTGGCACGGGCTGGACCTGCCCTCTCCCCGGGGGCTGCGCCCGGCGGACGCCGCGGCGGTCCGGCAGGCGCAGCGCCACCGCCAGGCGCTGAAGGCGATGATGGTCGCGCTGCTGCGCGTGGGCGGCTGGCTCACCGCCGGGAGTTCGCGCGCGGAGGTGATCCTGCGGGGGCTGCTGGCGCATCTCGCGTCCAGCCCCGCCGGCACCGTCATCGTCAACCTGGAAGACCTGTGGCTGGAACGCCGCCCGCAGAACTTCCCGGGGACGGGCGTGGAACGGCCGAACTGGAAGCGCAAGGCCCGCTACGGCTTCGAGGAGTTCAGCCGCTCGAAGTCCGTCCTGGCCACGCTCCGTCTGGTGGACCGCCTGCGCGGGCAAGAGAGAGGGGCGCACCGATGAGAGACGTGGACGCGACCCTCCTCAGCCCCGACGACCTCTTCCTGTTCAACGAGGGGACCCACGATCGGCTCTACGAGAAACTGGGGGCCCATCCGCTAACCGCCGACGGGACCGCCGGGACCTACTTCGCCGTCTGGGCGCCCAACGCCGAGGCGGTCTCCCTGATGGGTGACTTTAGCGGGTGGGAGCGGGAGGGACACCCCCTGCGCCCTCGAGCGCAGTCCGGCATCTGGGAAGGCTTCATCCCCGGCGTCGGGCGCGGCGCGCGGTACAAGTATCACGTGCTGTCACGCGTCCGCGGCTACCGCGTGGACAAGGCGGATCCGTTCGCTTTCGCCAGCGAGGTCCCGCCGGATGAAGCCTCGGTCGTCTGGAGGCTGGACTATGCCTGGGGTGATGGCGCCTGGATGGAGGAGCGGGGCCGCCGCAACGTCTCCGCGACGCCCATGGCCATCTACGAGGTGCACCTGGGATCGTGGATGCAGGTCCCCGAAGAGGGGAACCGGATGCTCACCTACCGCGAGATCGCGCCGCGGCTGGCCGCCTATGTGCGGGAGGCCGGCTTCACCCACGTCGAGTTGCTCCCGGTGATGGAGCATCCCTTCTACGGGTCCTGGGGTTATCAGATCACCGGCTATTTCGCCCCGACCGCCCGTTATGGGACCCCGCAGGACTTCATGTTCCTGGTGGACTACCTGCACCAGCAGGGGATCGGCGTCATCCTGGAC
>JACQGZ010000069.1 GCA_016199305.1 Armatimonadota bacterium
CCCCGCCTCGCGTCCGTAGCGCACGACGGTCCCGTGGAGAGCCTCAATCTCCAGGCGCTTGCCCCGCGCCAGATCATCGTACAGAGAGGACCGGCCCGCCGGTTCCAGGCGCTGCGCAAACGCCAGATGCGCCTCGACCACGTCCGGGCCCAGGCGCACCCCGCGGGCCCGGCCGACGGCGACGACCTCCTCAACGATCTGCCTGAACATCTCCCATGTGGGTGGGGTGGCGCGAATGTCGCCGATGGGCAACCGCGTCAGGGCGGTCATGCCGCTCAGAGCGCAGATGAACGCAAGTTTCACCCACTTCTCGCGCACGACGTCATCCGCGGAGGCCGCCACCCAGCCGGCTTCCTTAAACGTCCCCTCCAGCCGGCGGACGCGATCGCTGAGCCCTCCGCTCCACTCCCCGTAGACCACTTTCCGCGGTCCGCCGGTCTGGGTGATGACCCCAGCGGACCGGATGCCCGCGAAGATGTAGACGACGCCGCCCAGAACCCGGCCGGCGCCGAATGCCCGGGCCAGCACCTCCTCGTTGTCCACGCCATTCTGGAGCGAAAGGATCGCCGTCTCCAGACCGACGGCGGGACGCACTCGCTCGGCCGCCGCCGCCGTGTCGTAGGATTTGACGGTGAAGAGGACCAGGTCGGCGGGATCGCCGGACGGCACCTCGGCCGCAGTGCCGGGGCCGAAGAGGTCGCCGTGGGTCGTGTTCAACCTGATGCCGCCCTGCCGGCGGATGGCGTCGAGATGAGCTCCGCGCGCGATGAAGGTAACCTGATGCCCCGCCGTCGCCAGCAGCCCCCCGAAGTACCCGCCCAGGCCGCCGGAGCCCATGACGGTGACCTTCACGGGATCAGGTCGTCCTCCTCGTCAAAGGCGGCACCATCAAGAGCGGCGTCCCAGGGCCCGTCGGGTTTGCCGCCAGCCGGTTCCGGCGCGGGGACCGGCGCCTCCGGCCCGGCGGCGTCTTCGCGCGGGCGGACGGGCATGAACCGCCGGAGCCGCTCGGCCAGTTCCTCCAGACGCCGGGCCACCCGGCCATTCAGCGTCCCGTCGGGGAAGCGCCCCTGCGCGTCCGCATCGCCGGCGGGAAGCCCGGTCAGGATCTCCAGCCCCTCGTCGACGGTGCTTACCGCCCAAAGGTGGAACCGTCCCTGGCGCACCGCCTCCGCCACCTCATCGTTCAGCATGAGATTCCGCACGTTCTGGTGCGGGATAAGGACGCCCTGCCGCCCGGTCAGCCCGATCGCTTTGCAGACGTAGTAGAAGCCTTCGATCTTTTCATTGACGCCGCCGATGGGCTGAATCTCGCCGCGCTGATTCACCGATCCCGTGACGGCGATCCCCTGGTCGATCGGGGTGCCGGCCAGGTCGCTGAGCAGCGTGTACAACTCGGTGGAAGAGGCCGAGTCGCCTTCCACCTCGTCGTAACTCTGCTCGAAGGTCAGCGAGGCGTTGAGGCTGAGCGGCCGGTCCTGGGCGTAGCGCCCGCCCAGGTAGGCGCCGAGAATGAAGACACCCTTGGTGTGGATCCGCCCCGAGAGCTGCGCTTCTCGGTCGATGTTGACCACGCCGCGCGAGCCGACGAAGGTGCGCGCGGTGATGCGGTTGGGCCGCCCGAAGGCGTAGTCGCCGAGGGCGTGCACCGCCAGCCCGTTGACCTGGCCCACCTTCGTGCCCTCGATGTCCACGAGCAATTGGCCGCGCTGGATCGCCTCGCGGATGCGCTCCTCGATACGGTTCGACCGGAAGACCTTCTCCTCCAGGGCCTGCTCCACGTGCTCGGCGCGCACCACCTCCGCGCCGCCGCGGCGGGCCCAGGCGGATCCCTCGTAGATGATCTCGGTGACTTCGTTGAACAGGGCGCTCAACTTCTCCTGGTCCCCCGCCAGGCGGGCGCTGTACTCCAGGACGCGGGCGACGGCGTCGCGGCGGAAGGGGAGCAGTCCCTCGCGGCTGCAGATCGTGCAGATGGCCCGGGCGTACTCGCTGAGGGTGACCTCGGAGCGCTCCATGTCTACATCGAAATCGGCCTTGATCTTGAAGAGTTTGCGGAAGTCTTCGTCGAGCACGTAGAGCAGGTGGTAGAGCAGCGGGGAGCCGATGATCGCCACCTTGACGTCCAGGGGGATGGGTTCGGGACGCAGGGTCGCCGTGGGCAGGAGGCCGAGCTGCTCGCCGATGTTCTCGATGCGGATCTCCCGGCTCTTCAAGGCCCGCTTCAGCGCCTCCCAGGAGAGCGGCACCATCAGCACGTCCTTGAGCTGCAGGATCAGATAGCCCCCGTTGGCCTGGTGCAGGGCGCCGGACTTGATCATGGTGAAGTCGGTCACCAGCGCCCCGAACTCCCCGCGGTACTCGACCTTGCCGATCAGGTTGTAGAAGGTGGGGTTGGTCTCGAAGATGACCGGCGCCCCGCTGGTCTGGCGGTTGTCCACCAGCAGGTTCACCCGGTAGCGCTGAAAGGGATCGCTCCGCCGCCCCACCCCCGGCGGCATCGGGAAGGGGAACCGCGGCCCTTCCTCTTCCTCCTTGAAGTCATCGAGATGATCGATGACGTCCCGGTGGAGGCCGTTGAGGTAGTCGACCACGCGCGGGTGGGTCCGGTAGCCCTCCTTCAGGGGTTCGATCGCCCGATCGACCACCGAGGAGACGGCATCACGTTCGAGGGCCCGCAGCTCCTCGCGCGCCTCACGCTCCAGGTTGCGCACCTGGCGCAGCGCCTCGCCGATGTCCTGCTGCAGGTTGCGTCCCCGCTCCTGGAGCTCCTCCCGCTGCGGCGCGCCCAACCGCTCGATGACATCGGGGGTGAGCGGTTCGCCGGACGGGCCGATGGCGACGGGGAAGATGCCGGCGGGCGTGCGCTCCAGGCCGAAGCCCAGGCGGCGGGCTTCCCCTTCCAGCGTCTGCCAGATCTCGTTGATCCGCCCCTCGTAGCTCCGGACGAGTGCGGCCCGCCGGGTGGCGAAGCGATCGCTGGCCAGCAGTTTCCGGATCCCGTCTTTGAGTTCCACGATCAACTCGTCAATCTCGCGGCGGAACCGCTCCCCCGATCCGGCCGGCAGGCTCATGGCCACCGGCTGGTCCGGCTGCTGAAAGTTGTAGACGTAGCACCAGTCCGGGGGGGTCGGGCGCGTCACCGCCAGGTCGCCGACCTTCTTGCGCGTGTAGGTGGTCCGGCCCGTGCCCACGGGGCCGGTGACGAAGACGTTGTAGCCGACCTGCGGGACGGTCAGGCCGAAATCCAGCGCGCGGACGGCCCGCGCCTGGCCGACCATGATCTCCTCGGCCGGCAGTTCGGCGGTCGTCTCGAAGGAGAAGACGGCGGGATCGCAGCGCCAACGCACGGTGTCGGCCGGCAGTCGCAGACGCTCGCGCACGGGGGTTCCATCAGCCATGCTGTCACCTCACCGTGAATCAGGAGCCGTGGCGTCCGTGCGGACCACCGGTGGGGGCGCCGGGTTTCGCGGGTTTCGTCGGTAGCTGGACGAATCCGGTTTGCCGCCCCCTGCCCGCGGTCTTCGATTGCGGCACGCGGGGATGGTGGGCGATGTTCAGGTCCAGGCGCTTCCCGCAGGCGCACACCGTCGCCTGGACCGCGGCGGCGTCGATCCAGATGTTGCCCGCGGCCTCGGCCCTCCGGCGGGCGGCCTCGACGGCGCCGGTGCGCGCGTCCTCCTCGTCCTCCTGCTGTCCCATCTGGCGGGTGCCGCTGCCGCTAAGTTCATAGAGGAGGGCCTTAGGATAATAGACGGTGTAGCGGCGGCCGCAGCCGCCGCAGGGGAACGTAAAGATCGTCGCCATCGTCTCCCATTGTAGGGGGAAAGGGAATAGACGCAACCGGAGGGAAGTCTGCACGGGCCCGAGGCGGAAAGGGGAGCGCGCGATGCGGATGTTGCTGGCAGGTCTGATCCTGGGATTCACCCTGAGCACGCTGGTGGTGATCGTGCCCTTGGTCCTGGCGCAGGGCGCGCCGCCCCTGCAGGAGCTCATCCCTCTGCCCGGCCCCGGCCAGCAGCAACCGGGCCAAGGCCCCCAGCCCCAGCAGGGACAGGAGGAATGCCAGGTTATCCTCTTCTACTACAACGGGAGGCTCTACCGGCTTACCCCGGGTCCGCAGGACGGTCCGGGACGCCCCGGCAGTCCGCCCGAGTTCTTCCACCTGAACCCGTACCAGGGACCGGCGATCCCCGGCCTGCCGCAGCCCTTCCAGGGGCCGCCGAACCAGCCGGGGGGGCCTGAGCCCAACTTCATCCCCGTGCCTCCCCGGTCATAGCGGCCGCCCGCGCGCTCCGCCACGCGCTGGGGCTGGAGCCCAATGTCCTGGTGCTCCTCACCTCGATTCTGGTGCTCACCTTTGGCGAGGAGCTCTGGTCGCGCTTCGTCCCCAAGTATCTTGAACTGCTCGGCGCCGGCGCCTGGGGAGTGGCGGCCTACGGCACGCTGAAGGAACTGCTGGACGCGGTCTATCAGTATCCGGGCGGCTGGGTCACCGACCGGCTGGGGCGGCGCGCCGCGCTGACCTTCTTCACCCTCCTGGCCATCGGCGGCTACATCGCGTACCTGATCGCCCCTCGCTGGGAGTGGATCCTCCTGGGCACCCTCCTGGTCGCGGGATCCACCAGCCTGACGCTGCCCACCGTCTTCGCGGTCATCGGCGACAGCCTCCCGCGGGCCCGGCGGGCGATGGGCTTCGGCGTCCAATCTCTTTGGAAGCGCGTCCCCATCGTCCTCGCCCCGCCGCTGGGAGGGGGACTCATCGCCGCCCTCGGCCTGGCCGCCGGGATGCGCGTGGGGCTGGCGCTCACGATTGCCCTGGCGCTGCTCGCCGTGATCGTGGTGCGGCGCCACTATCGTGAAGCGGCCCGGGCCCCAGAGACGTGGCTGCGGTTCCGCGACGTGTGGCGCACGATGGACGTCCGGCTGCGGCGGCTGCTCGTCTCCGACTGCCTGGCCCGTCTCGCCGAGGGCATCCCCAACGTCTTCATCGTCCTCTACGTCGTCAACGTCCTGCGGGCCGACCTGCTGCGGTTCGGCTGGCTGACCAGCGTGCAGATGGTCACCGCAATCGTGCCGTACATCCCCGTCGCCCGCCTGGCCGACCGCATGAACCGCAAACCGTTCGTCCTGTTGACCTTCGTCTTCTTCGCCCTCTTCCCGCTGACCCTGGTGTCCGCCGGCGCGGGGATCTGGCTGGCGGGGGCGTTCGTCGTCGCCGGCCTGCGTGAGATCGGCGAGCCGGCGCGCAAGGCCTTGATCGTGGATCTGGCCGCGCCGGGCGCCCGAGGGCGCGCGGTGGGGATGTACTATCTCATCCGGGGGCTGGTCGTCTTTCCGGCTTCCATCCTCGGAGGACTCCTGTGGTCCATCGATCCGAGGGCACCTTTTTACGTGGCCTTTCTGGTCGGCGCCATCGGCGCCGCGTCCTATGCCCTCTGGGGCGAAGCGGACCGGCCGCTCCCCGGCGCCATGGAAGCCTAGCACCGCAGCCTTGTCGTGAGGGGGGACCGGCATGAAATGGATCACGCGCGAACACGTGAAGGTGGACCGCGTGGCCTGCCCCTGGTTGATCAAGCGTTTCATTGACCCGCAGGCCGAGTTTCTCTTCGTGCCCGCCGATCGGGTGGTGGCGGTGGCGGAACGCGAGCGGGGGACGCCGTTTGACGTCCCCGGGGTCGCCCTGGGGCACCATGACGGGAGGTGCAGTTTCGAAGCCATCCTGGCCCGCTACAACCTCGAGGACCCCGCCCTCCGGCTGCTGGCGCAGATCGTCCACGGCGCGGATGTGGCTGAGGATCTCTACGGCCGGCCGGAGGCTCCCGGGCTGCGCGCCGTCGCGGAAGGGTTCCGTCACTTGGGCCTGCGTGACGACCATGATATCCTGCGCAAAGAGTTCATCGTGTACGACGCCCTGTACGCGTACTGCAAGCAGCAGGTGGCCCAGGAGACGGCGTGAGTGCTGGCCGCCGCCTTTGCTCTGCTGTCGGCCGTCCTCTTTGCGGGTAACGCCGTCACCGTCCGCGTGGCGCTGGCGGGAACGACCCCCACGACGCTCGTCCTGGTCTCGATCCTGACCAACTTTCTGACGCTCTGGACGGTCGCCGCTCTCAGCGGCGATTTGCGCGCGGCCGTCCAGCCGGCCGCCCTCATCTTCCTGGGGGCCGGTGTCCTGGCGCCGGCGAACCCGCAACAGGATCGACCCCTCCGGTCCCGTCCGAACCTGATCCTCTTCCTGCCCGACCAGCTCCGGGCCGAGAGCATCGGCTGCTACGGGCACCCACTCGTCCGGACGCCGAATATCGACCGCCTCGCTAACTCCGGCGTGAGGTTCGCATTCTGTCAGTCTGCTTACCCGGTCTGTACGGCGTCGCGGTGCAGCACGCTTACCGGCTGGCCCCCTCATGTGCGCGGTCACCGCACCGTGTATCACCTGCTGCGGCGCGACGAGCCCAACCTGTTCCGGTATCTGAAATCCGCGGGCTATGACGTCTACTGGTTCGGTAAGAACGACGTGCTGACGCACGACTGCTTCCCCGAGAGCGTCACCGAGTGGGCGGATCTTGCGGCCGGGCCGGAGTGGGACGTCAAGGATCGCCCGTGGACTTCGGACCATCCGCACTATTACTCGTTCTTGTTCACGGAAGGCAAAGACCGGCGGCAGTATCCTGACTATGCGCGGATCCGGGCCGCGATCGACGTTCTCACGAAGCGCGACACGGACCGCCCGTTCTGCATCTTCCTCGCGACTTTCTTCCCGCATCCCCCATATGC
>JACQGZ010000085.1 GCA_016199305.1 Armatimonadota bacterium
CGATCGCCGACATCCGCTTCGTCGGCCGGGGGTGCTCCATCAGCCAGGCCTCCGCCTCGATGATGACGGTAGAGATGCGGGGGAAGGACCTGGCCGAGGCCCACGCCCTGGTGGAGCAGTTCAAGGCGATGATGCACGGGCGGCCCTCCGATCTCGACGGCACCGATCTGGCTGCCCTCCAGGGGGTGCGGAAGTTTCCGGTCCGGGTGAAGTGCGCCACCCTGGCCTGGGTGGCGCTCGACCAGGGGATCGAGGAGTTGACGCAGGGCGGGAAGATTGCCGCGCCGGCAACCACGGAGGGCGGCGAGTAAGACATGGCCACCTGGGCGGCTCCGGTGCGTGATCTGGCGCGGCAGCTGCGGGTCGATGCGATCCGCATGAGCACCGCGGCGGGCTCGGGCCATCCGACCTCCGCGCTCTCGGCGGCCGACCTGATGGCGGTGCTGCTGGTGCGCCACCTCCGCTACGATTTCGCGCACCCGGGCCACCCCAACAACGACCGGCTCATCTTTTCCAAGGGACATGCCACCCCGCTGCTCTACAGCCTCTTCAAAGCCGCCGGGGCGATCAGCGATGAGGAGTTGATGACCTACCGCCGCCGGGGCAGCCTGCTGGAGGGGCACCCCACGCCGCGGCTGAAGTGGGTCGAGGTGGCGACCGGCTCGCTGGGCCAGGGGCTGGCCATCGCGGTGGGCGTGGCGCTGGCCGGCAAGTTCCTCGACCGCCTGCCCTACCGCGTCTGGGTGCTGCACGGCGACAGCGAGACCGCCGAGGGCGCCGTCTGGGAGGCCTTCGAGCACGCCGCCCATTACCGGCTCGATAACCTCATCACCGTCCTCGACGTGAACCGCCTGGGCCAGCGCGGCGAGACGATGGCGGGGTGGGATGTCGCCCGCTACGCGCAGCGCGCCCGGGCCTTCGGCTGGCGGACGATCGAGATCGACGGCCACGATCCGGAGGCGATCGACCTGGCCTACGCCGAGGCCGCGGCGGGGGCGGGGTCGGGGCAGCCGGCCGTCGTCATCGCCAAGACGGTGAAAGGCAAAGGCGTCTCCTTCATCGAGAACAAGGACGGCTGGCACGGGAAGAGCCTCTCCAAAGAGGAGGCGGCGAAGGCGATCGCGGAACTGGGCGGCGAGGCCTCCGCCCGGGTGACCGTGGCGGTGGCCCGCCCGGAGGATCGGCGCCCGGCGCCCCGACCGGCGGCGCGTCCCCCCGAGCTGCCGCGCTACACGGTAGGCGACGAGGTGGCCACGCGCAAGGTCTATGGGGACGCCCTGCGCGCCCTCGGCGCCGCGCGTCCCGACGTGGTCGCCCTCGACGGCGAGGTCAGCAACTCCACCTACGCGGAGGAGTTCGCGAAGGCCCACCCCGAGCGCTACTTCGAGATGTACATCGCCGAACAGCAGATGCTGGCGGCGGCGGTGGGCCTGTGGTCCCGCGGCTGGACGCCCTTCGCCTCCACGTTTGCCGCCTTCTTCACCCGCGCCGCCGACTTCATCCGCATGGCCGCCATCTCCGGCGCCGACCTGCGGCTCTGTGGCTCGCACGCCGGGGTCTCCATCGGCGAGGACGGCCCCTCTCAGATGGGGCTGGAAGACCTGGCCCTGATGCGCGCGCTGCACGGCTCGACGGTGCTCTATCCCTGCGACGGCAACCAGACGGCCGCCCTCGTGGCGTCGATGGCGGACCGGGAGGGGATCGTCTACCTGCGCACCACCCGCATGAAGACGCCGGTCATCTACGAGGCGGGGGAGGACTTCCCGATCGGGGGCAGCCGTGTGCTCCGCTCCTCTCCCGACGATCAGGTGACGCTCGTCGGGGCCGGCGTGACGACGCACGAGGCGCTGCGCGCCGCCGATCGGCTGGCCTCCCAGGGTATCCGCGCGCGCGTGATCGACTGCTACTCGGTCAAACCGATCGATGCCGGGACGCTGCGCGAGGCGGCCCGGGCGACAGAGGGCCGCGTGGTGGTCGCGGAGGATCACTGGCCCGAAGGCGGCCTCGCCGACGCCGTCCTGGCCACCCTCGCCGACCCCGACGCCGTTCGCAGCGGCGTGACGCCCGTGGTGCGCCGGCTCGCGGTCGAGATCATGCCGGGGTCGGCCAAGCCCGAGGAGCAGTTGGAGGCGGCCGGCATCGATGCCCGCCACATCGCCGAGGCCGCGGCCGCGCTCGTCGGCGCCCCGACGGAAGCCCGCCCCATTCGCGCCTGAGTGCCCAAGATTACGGTCGCCCGCGTGTCAGACCTCGCCCCGGGCGAGGCCCGCCTGGTGCAGGCCGGCGGCCGGGCGATCGCCCTCTTTCGGCGCGATGAGGGCTGGTACGCGATCGACAACGCCTGTCCCCACCGCGGCGGCTCGCTGGCCGACGGGGACGTAGAGGGATTCGTCGTCACCTGCCCCCTGCACGCCAGCCAGTTCGACATTCGGACCGGCGCCCTGATCTCACCCCCCGCCCAGAGCCCGGTGCGCGCCTACCGGGTGGCGGTGACCGGTGACGACGTCCAGATCGACCTGTAGGTTCGCGCCTGAAAATCGAGCTGGATGATACGATAACCCTGCCAGAATGGCCGCCGATGCTCTAGACGTGCGAATGGCCCGGCTCGAGGGGAGCTACGAGCAGTTGGACAGGCGTCTCGCGTCAATCGAAAGTGATATTCGAGGGCTCCGGACGGCCATGGACGAGGGGTTTCATGCTCTGGACTCGCGGATCGATGGTCAAGGTTCGCGGATAGACCGTCTAGGTGCACGGATCGATAGCCTGGTCTTCTGGCTCGCTGGGATTCTCGTCACCAGTCTCGCCGGCCTCGCGACCTCATTACTCATATTGCTCTTGCGGCCTCAATAGGCGCATGCCCACGTCCTGTCCGCGACTGAAAGTGGCGCTCCTCAACGCTCAGCAGGTTGACAGCCAATTGCCGTGAGCGGAATGTAGTCACATGAGGGACTACATGCCAGCATCCTGCCCGCGCGTCTGCCTTCACAGATCAGGATTCCTTGATCGTTGCGACGATACCCGATGCAGATCAGAAAGTGCGAGCTAAAAGCCTTTTCTTTGCCGCATTTGATTCTCTTTGAGGGCCCATGTTAGCATGTGAGCGGCCACGGAGGTTCAGGGAGGAGCCGCATTGCCCGAGGAACGTCAACCGAACGGCGACGGGCAGAGCATGCCGGCCGGCCAGGCGCAAGCCGGTTCACCCCGGCCCAGCGCCGCCGCTCCCCTAGATCGTCTGGTCGAAGTCCTGGACGCTCTCCCCGGCGGCAGCGTCATCCTCACCACCGTCGAGCATGTGCTGAACTGGGGCCGGGCGTCTAGCATCTGGCCGCTCACCTTCGGCCTGGCCTGCTGCGCCATCGAGATGATTGCCTCGACCA
>JACQGZ010000071.1 GCA_016199305.1 Armatimonadota bacterium
GAGAACTTCGGACTCCGATCAGGCGCCGGATGGGCCAGCTGAGCCGACGGCCTCATCCACCACGACCAGGTGGACCTCTCGGGGACCGTGCACGCCGGTCACATGCTGCAGGCCGATGTCGCCGGTCCCGCTGGGGCCGGAGATGAAAACGGTGCCGCTGCCCAGCGGCTCGCGACCCAGGGCGGCGAAGAGGTCGTCGAGGCGCGGGAGAAGGTCGCCGGCCCGCACGAGCGCGATGTGGACGGGTGGGAGAAGCGAGATCCCTCTAGGCTGCTCCGGACCCGCATGCTCCACCAGCGTCCCCGTCTCTGCCACGGCATAGGCCGCGACGGTGATCCCCGCATCGGCCCCCGCCAGGGCGGAGTGCAATTCACCGCGCGTGGCGGACAGAGGGATACTCGCCGCGTCGATTTCCTGCAGCGCCTGGGGGATCCCCAGTGTCCCCAGCAGCGGGTGGGCCGACAGCGCGATTCGCCGCAGCCCGCCGCGCCGGAGGATCTCCGCCACCGTGCGCGCGGCGCCGCCGGGAGCCACGTGATACCAGGCGGCCAGCGGACGCTGCCACTGCCTGGCCATGTCGCCGACCACGTCGGCCTCCTGCGCCGAGACGGCGGACGGGGTGAACGAGTCCGTCAGAGCCTCCGGAGGGCGGCCGCCGGTGGCCGCGCGGACGCGGGCGAGAAAGACCTCACGGTTCATTGGACGTGGGGTCGTCTCGGAACGCGGACGGGGGCGGCGCGGGGAAATGACGGTAGCGGGTCCAGCGCGTCAGGAAAGGCAGGGCCGGGATGCTGCTCCCGCGCACGAACGGGCGGAGGGCGGCGCGGAGGACCCGCCCGCTCCGGCCCCAGCGCCGCGCCGACGTGGCGGCGAGGGCAAACGCGCGCATCGCGAGTCGTTCGACCCATCCCACGGGACGGCGCGTGCGGGCGGCGCGACCGGGAAGATGCTCCACCGCCCGCCGCCGCAGCGTCAGCAGCAGGCGGGGGAGGTCGATCTTGACCGGACACACCTCGGCGCAGGCTCCGCAGAGGGTGCTGGCAAACGGCAATTCGCCGGCGTGGTCGATGCCTCGATAGAGCGGCGTGAGGACGGCGCCGATCGGACCGGAGTAGATGGAGCCGTAGGCATGCCCCCCGGCGCGCGCGTAGACCGGGCAAACGTTCAGGCAGGCGCCGCACCGGATGCACTGCAGCGCCTCGCGCATCTCCGGGTCGCCGAGGATGCGGCTGCGTCCGTTATCCAGGATCACCAGGTGGAGCTCATCGGGCCCGTCGACCTCACCCGGCCGGCGTGGACCGGTGAGGAAGGAGACGTACTCCGCCATCCGGGCGCCGGTGGCGCTCAGCGGCAGCACGCGCAGCATCACCGCCAGGTCCGCCAGGCGGGGGACGACCTTCTCCATGCCCATCACCGCGACGTGGATGCGGGGCAGCGAGGTGACCATCCGGGCGTTGCCTTCGTTCTCGAAGACGACGATCGTGCCGGTTTCGGCCACCGCGAAGTTGACACCGGTCACCCCCATCTCGGCGGCCAGGAACTTCTCGCGGAGGTGGACGCGTGCCGCCTGCGTCAGCCGCTCTGGCTCCTCGACCCTGGGGGCGCCCAACCGTTCGGCGAAGAGCGCGGCCACCTGCGGTGTGGTCTTGTGGATCGCCGGGACGACGAAGTGGCTGGACTCCTCTCCGGCCAGCTGGACGATGAACTCGCCGAGATCCGTCTCGGTGACCTCGAGCCCGGCCGCTTCCAGCGCCGGGTTGAGCACGATCTCGCTCGTGGTGGAGGATTTGCTTTTGGCGATGCGGCGGATCTTGTGGCGGCGAGCCAGATCCAGGACGATCTCGCGCGCCTCCGCGGCGTCGGCCGCCCAATGCACCTGCCCGCCCGCCCCGCGGACGCTCCGGTCGAGGCGGTCCAGATAGACGTCGAGGTGGGCGAGAGTATGCGCCTTGATGGCCCGGGCCTGTTCCCGCCAGGCCTCCCACTCCGGCAACCCGGACAGGACGGCGGCGCGGTTCTGCCGGAAGGTGTGCACGGCGAGCCCGATCGCGCCCTGGCGCAGCGGATCGGTGAGGGCCCGGCGCGCCGCGCCTCGGAAATCGATCTGCCCGGAATCGGAAGGCTCGACTGGAGCGCCCATGGACGTCCCTAGGGCTCCCCGGCGAGGATCTGGGCCAGATGGAGCGCGCGCACCGGGAGCCCCCGCCGGCGCAGCCCTCCGTCGAGATGCATCAGGCACGACACGTCCGTGCCCGTCACGACCTGCGCGCCGCTGCGGCGGATGGCCTCAATCTTCGCGTCGAGCATCGCGCCCGAGAGCTCGGCCATCTTCACCGAGAAGGCCCCGCCGAAGCCGCAGCACTCCTCCACATCCTCCAGCGGCACGTAGTCGAGGCCGCGCACCGCCCGCAGCAGACGGAGGGGCTCTTCCCACAGGTGCAGTTCGCGATAGCCGTGGCAGGAGGCCAGATAGGTGACGCGTCCGGAGAACGATGCTCCGACATCGGTGACCTGCAGGCGGCGGACGAGGAACTCGCTGAACTCAAAGGTGCGCGCCGCGATGTCGCTGACCTGCGTCAGGCGCAAAGGATCATCGGCGAACAGCAGAGGATAGAAGTGCCGCACCATCGCCGCACAGGATCCCGACGGGGCCACCACGGCCTCGCTGTGCGAGAAGACGTCCAGGTGGTGTTCGGCGATGCGGCGGGCCTCGGGCCAGAACCCATCGTTGAACGGCAGCTGGCCGCAGCAGGTCTGGCCGGAGAGGAGCTCCACGTCGACCCCGACGCGGCGCAGAACCCGCTCCACGCCGCGCGCCACCTGCGGGTAGAGATGATCAACCAGGCAGGTGGTGAAGAGGGCGACGCGCATGAGGGTAATGGTATACTAACCCAGGTTCGGCCCCCATCGTCTAGCCAGGCCTAGGACGTCGGCCTTTCAAGCCGGTAACGCGGGTTCGAATCCCGCTGGGGGCACCACGCGGCCCCGCCCGGGGCGCGGGACGACGGCCTCGGCGCCTCAGAGGAACTTAGCGTCGCGCTGCCCGCCCGTGTAGTCGATGTAGATCACCACTTCCTCGGAGAAGAACTCGATCGCGGCGCGACCCTGCTCCTTCATCCCCGCCCCGGAGCCCTTGCGCCCGCCGAAGGGCGCCTGCGCCTCGCCGCCCAGGGTGGGGGCGTTGATGTGCACCATCGCCACATCCACCGCCTCGGCGAACCGCATGATGTCGTTGATGTTGGCGGCATAGAGCGCGGCCTTGAAGCCGTACTCGCTGTCGTTGACGATGTCGATCGCCTCCGTCAGATCCCGGCAGGTGAGGACCGAGAGCACCGGGCCGAAGATCTCTTCGCGGGCGATGCGCATCTGCGGCGTGACGTTGGTGAAGACCATGGGCTCGACGTAGTAGCCGCCGTCGGCACCTGCCGCCGGAGGCTGGCCGCCGCCGTAGACCAGCTGCGCCCCCTCGCGCCGGCCGATCTCCACATACTCCTTCACCTTCTGCAGCTGCGCGTCACTGGCCAGCGGTCCCATGTCGGTCTGCGGGTCCGTCGGGTCCCCGACGCGCAGCGCGCGCACCCGCGACAGCAGAGCCTCCATGAAGGGCCGCGCTATGTGTTCGTGCACGATCACCCGGCTGGTGGCGGTGCAGCGCTGCCCGCAGAAGCCGTAGGCGCCCTGGATCACGGCCTGGGCCGCCAGCTCGAGGTTAGCGTCATCCATGACCACCAGCGCGTTCTTCCCGCCCATCTCGCACTGGACGCGTTTGAGGGAACCGCTGGCTGCGCCGTAGATGGCGGAGCCGACCTCTGTTGAGCCCGTGAACGAGACGCCGCGCACCCTGGGGTGGGTAATCAACCGGTCGCCCAGCGTCCCGCCGGCGCCGGTGACCA
>JACQGZ010000070.1 GCA_016199305.1 Armatimonadota bacterium
GCCAGTTTGCGGACGTAGAGATAGAGGGCGAGGTTGCTGTGACCCTCGTCCTCGTAGGTGACGCCGTCCACGGCGAAGCCGTGCCTGGAGATGCGGGCGACGAACGGCCCGTACGCGTCCATGTACGAGCGGAGGGAGCCGAGGAGCCGGTGCAGCGCTCCCGTGGCCATCGGGTGCTGCGGGGGGTAGAGGCTAAAGGCCTTGATGCCGGCGCCCAGCAACTTCAGCAGCCGCTCCTTGGAATCGGCCACCAAGACCCGGTCCTCTTTGATGCCCATTTCGTGCCAATTGCATGCCCACTTCGTGGGCGGGCTAGTCGGTCGCGGGGGCAGAAGTTGACGACGGCCCGCGGCCCTTCCTATAATGAGGGGCGATTGACAGAGCCCTTCAAGTCTTTTTTCATTTTTGGGGGATTTTGATGGCCCGGAGGATCACCGACGCCAAGCCGGGGCGATTGCTCCAGCGGGCCGCCCGCCCGCTGGCGCCGCGGCAGGGCCCTGCCCTGTGGGGGCGGAGCACGCGCTATCTGCGCGAGGTGCGCACCGAGCTGACCCGCGTGGACTGGCCCTCTCGCAAAGAACTCATCGGCTCCACGTTGGTCGTCGTCGTCGTGCTGGTCGCCCTCTCCCTCTACCTGGGGGCGTGGGATTATCTGTTTACGTTCGGCGTGAAGCGCTGGCTCGTCGGACCGTAGGAGTCCCGGGAACCGTCTCATGAGCGAAGACCCGCTGAAGCACCTGTTCATCGACGAGCCGGTCGTCACCGAGGAGGAGGCGGCCGCGGAGGAGCAGGCGGAGGCCGCAGCCGAGGCCCCCGTCGATCCGCGGATCCGCTGGTTCGTCATCCACACCTACTCCGGCTATGAAAACCGGGTGAAGACGAACCTGGAGCGGCGCATCGGGTCGATGAACATGCGCGAGAAGATCTTCCAGGTCCTCGTGCCGATGGAGAAGGAAAAGGAGATCAAGGGCGGCAAGCGGCGCGAGGTGGAGAAGAAGATCTTCCCGGGCTACGTCCTGGTGCAGATGATCATGGACGACGACTCCTGGTACGTCGTCCGCAACACCCCCGGGGTGACGGGCTTCGTCGGCTCGGGGGCCCGTCCGGTGCCCCTGGAGGACCGCGAGGTGCGGCAGCTGCTCCGGCAGTTGCGGGACGAGACCCCGAAGTACCGCATCACCTACCAGAAGGGCTCACCGGTGCGCATCACCGCGGGGCCCTTCCAGGATTTCACGGGGATCGTGGACGAGATCATGATGGAGAAGGAAAAGGTGCGCGTCCTCGTTTCGATCTTCGGGCGGGAGACTCCCGTCGAACTCGACTTCGGACAGGTGGAGCGCGTCTAGCCCATGGCGAAGAAGGTCATCGCGGTCGTCAAACTCCAGATCCAGGCCGGGAAGGCTACGCCCGCGCCCCCGGTGGGCCCGGCGCTGGGGCAGCACGGCGTGAACATCATGGAGTTCGTCAAGGCGTACAACGAGCGGACCGCCCGCCAGGCCGGCACCGTCGTCCCGGTGGAGATCACGATCTACGCCGACCGCACCTTCACGTTCGTCACCAAGACGCCGCCGGCCGCGGTGCTGCTGAAGCAGGCGGCCGGCCTGGAGAAGGCGTCGGGAGAGCCCAACAAGACCAAGGTGGGCACGGTCACCCGCAGGCAGATCCGCGAGATCGCCCAGCAGAAGATGGTCGACCTGAACACGGCCGACGTCGAGTCGGCGATGCGGATGATCGAAGGGACCGCCCGCTCCATGGGCATCGAGGTCCTCGGGTGAGCGACCACGGGAGGCAGCGATGGGCAAGCACGGCAAGCGCTATCTCGAAGCGAGCAAACTGATCGACCACACCCGCCTCTACGCCCCGGAGGAAGCCGTCAGGCTGCTCAAACAGACGGCCCGCGCGAAGTTCCCCGAGACCGTGGAGGTGCACGTGCGCCTGGGCATCGACCCCAAGCACGCCGACCAGCAGGTCCGCGGCACCGTGCCGCTGCCGGCGGGGACGGGGCGCTCGGTGCGCGTGGTGGTCTTCGCCAAAGGGGAGAAGGCCAAGGAGGCCGAGGCCGCGGGCGCCGATGTCGTGGGCGTGGAGGAGCTCGTGGAGAAGGTGCAGGGCGGATGGGCGGAGTTCGACGTGGCCGTGGCCACACCGGACGTGATGAACCTGGTCGGCCGGCTCGGCCGCATCCTCGGCCCGCGCGGGCTGATGCCGAACCCCAAGGCCGGCACGGTGACCATGGACGTCGGGAAGGCCGTGCGCGAGATCAAGGCCGGCAAGATCGAGTTCCGCGTGGACAAGGCGGGGATCATCCACGTGCCCATCGGCAAGGCCACCTTCAGCGAGGAGGATCTGCTGAAGAACCTGGCGGCGCTTGTCGATGCCCTGGTGCGGGCGCGGCCGGCGGCGGTGAAAGGGCAGTACATGCGCTCCCTCACGGTCACGAGCACGATGGGCCCGGGGATCAAGATCGACCCCACCCAGGCCCAGGGGCTCACCAAGGTCGCCTGACCGTGCAGGTGGTCAACCTCGCCGAGAAGTTCGACCTGTTTTGCGAGTACTGGTCGCCCAAGATCGTGGGTGACCTCAACGAGACGCAGGTGAAGCTCGTCAAATTCAAAGGAGAGTTCGTCTGGCACCACCACGATGAGGAGGACGAACTCTTCCTGGTCGTCCAGGGCCGCCTGCGGATGCAGCTGCGGGACGGGGATAGGGAGGTCGGACCCGGAGAGTTCATTATTGTGCCCCGCAAAGTGGAGCACTGCCCCCTCGCCCTGACCGAGGAGGTGCACGTGGTTCTGCTCGAACCGAAGACGACCCTAAATACTGGCAACGTGAGGAATGAGCGGACGCTGACGAGCCTGGAGCGCCTTTAGGGCTCGGCCGTGGGTCGATTTGAATTGATCCGCGACCGGATACCTCCTTGGATCGCGAGGCTTCAGCGACGATGTGTGGTCCAGGTCAAGCGCGATGCAGCCTTGAAGACCAGGGAGTTTCGGGGCATGTCGCGCGCTATGCAGGTCTGTCTAACACGGCAGCGAGCGAAGCGGGTCGCGAGCGAACTCACAGGCGGGGGCAGGAACGGCCTCGCCAGTACTCCCACTCATGCAGGCGCTAGGCTGCGTCGCCCGTCAAGGTCATTGTGTTAGACAGGTCTTCCTAGTTCTCGTTAGGCCGCCTGGAGCAGGGGCTTGAACCAAGTCCGAACTCGCCCTAGGCTTGGAGTCGACTCCAACCTCGGGTCGAGGAGGATATTGTGGCAAGGGACTCCATCAAGCAAAAGGTCATCGAGGCCGTCGAAAGCCTGCCTGCAGACGCGACCATCGAGGACGCCATGGAGCGTCTGTACTTCCTGGCGAAGATTCAGCGCGGTCTTGAGC
>JACQGZ010000077.1 GCA_016199305.1 Armatimonadota bacterium
ACGCCGGATCCTACGTGTTCGAGACGATCAAACCCGGTCCCGTGCCGTTCCAGGCTCAGAGGTCTCAGGCGCCGCACATTAACGTCTTCGTCCTCGCCCGCGGCCTCCTCGACCAGCTCGCGACGCGCCTGTACTTCGAGGACGAACCGGCCAACGGGGCAGACCCGGTTCTGGGTCTGGTGCCCGACGACCGGCGGGCGACGCTGCTGGCCAGGCGGGTGACGCGCGAGGGCCCGGTCGTCTATCGGTTCGACATTGTCCTCCAGGGTGAGCACGAAACCGTCTTCTTCGACCTCTGAGCGGTCGGTGGGCGGGCGCCGGGTGGCCCGGTTTCTTTCGCTTCCAGAGGCGATCGCGCACTACGTCCACGACGGCGACACCGTCGCCATGGAAGGGTTCACCCACCTGATCCCCTTCGCCGCCGCGCACGAGGTCATCCGGCAGGGCCGGCGCGATCTCACGCTGGTGCGGATGACCCCCGATCTCATTTACGATCAGCTCATCGGGATGGGCTGCGCGCGCCGGCTCGTCTTTTCCTGGGGCGGCAACCCCGGCGTCGGCTCGCTCCACCGGTTCCGCGATGCGGTCGAGCACGGCTGGCCCCGGCCCCTCGAACTAGAGGAACACAGCCACGCCGGCATCGCGCACGCCTACGCGGCCGGCGCCGCGGGGCTGCCCTGCGCGATCTTCCGCGGCTACCTGGGCACCGACCTGGCGGGCGCCAACCCGCGCATCCGCTTTCTGGAGTGCCCCTTCACGGGCGAGCGCCTCGCCGCCATTCCGGCCATCCGCCCGGACGTCTCGATCGTTCACGCCCAGCGCGCGGATCGGGCCGGCAACGTCTTGATCGAAGGCATCATCGGGGTTCAGAAGGAGGCGGTGCTGGCGGCGGCGCGGGCGGTCGTGACCGTCGAGGAGACCGTCGACGACCTCCGCCTGGCCAGCCCCAACGCGGTCGTCCTCCCGAACTGGACGGTCGACGCGATTGTGGAGGCACCGGGCGGCGCGCGCCCATCCTATGCCCACGGCTACTACGGCCGGGACAACACGTTCTACACGGCCTGGGACGCCATCTCGCGCGACCGAGACACGTTCCTCGCCTGGATGCGCGAGAACGTGCTCGCGGCCGGCCCCGCGTCCCGCGCCGGCGGCGGGGCCTAGCAGGGAGAGGGAGACGGTGGACTACTCTCGGTCGGAGATGATGACGGTGGCGGCCGCGCGGGCGCTCAAGAACGACGACGTCTGCTTCGTCGGCATCGGACTACCGTCCGCCGCCTGCAACCTCGCCCGGCTGCTCCACGCCCCCGACATCACCCTGATCTATGAATCTGGCACCATCGGGGCGAAGCCGCACGTTCTCCCCCTGTCCATCGGCGATCCAGAACTGTGCGAGACCGCCCTCACCACCGTCTCGGTCCCGGAGACCTTTGCCTACTGGTTGCAGGGCGGTCGCATCTCGGTGGGCTTCCTCGGCGCGGCGCAGATCGACCGCTTCGGGAACATCAATTCCACCGTCGTCGGGAGCTACCAGACCCCCACGGTGCGCCTCCCCGGGGCGGGAGGCGCACCCGAGATCGCGACCCTCTGCGGCGAGGTCTTCGTGATCATTCCCCACACGCGCCGGTCGTTCGTCCCGACGGTGGACTTCATCACCTCGTTCGGCTACGGCACGGGAGGCGACCACCGAAAGCGCCTGGGCATCCACACCGCAGGCCCCAGCCTCGTGGTGACGGACCTCGGCCTCCTGCGGCCCGACCCGGAGACCAAGGAGCTTGTGGTGGTATCGATCCACGCGGGGGCCACGGTGGAGGAGATCAGGCAGCAGACCGGCTGGGAGGTGCGATTCGCCTCCCATGTGGAACAGACCCCGCCGCCGGACGACACAGAGCTGGCCGCCCTCCGCGGGCTCGTGGGCCGGTCTGCTCGATCTGCCGAAAGCACGGTCTGATGGATCTGACCGAGACGATGTTCACGACGCCGGAGATGTCGGCCGTCTTTTCGGCCGCGTCCCAGGTCCAGCGGATGCTCGATTTTGAGGCGGCCCTCGCCCGGGCGCAGGCCGGCGCCGGGTTGATCCCCTCGGAGGCGGCCGAGGCGATCGCCGCCCGCTGCCGGGCGGAGCTATTCGACCTCGCGGCCCTCTCTCACGATGCCGCGGTCGCCGGCACCCCCGCCATTCCCCTCGTGCGGATGTTGACCGGCCTCCTCGACGGTCCTGCTCGCCGGTTCGTGCACTGGGGCGCCACGAGCCAGGACGCCATGGACACCGGGATGATGCTCCAGACGCGGGACGGACTGGACCTCCTGGCCGCCCGGCTGCTCGACATCGCCGGAGTCTGCGCGGCTCTGGCCGAGCGCCACCGTCATACCCCCATGGCCGGCCGGACCCTCCTGCAGCACGCGGTCCCGATCACCTTCGGCCTCAAGGCGGCACGGTGGCTGGCGCTGACCACGCGACTGGTGCGGCGGCTCCGTGACCTGCGCGCTCGAGGGCTGGCCGTGCAGCTCGGCGGAGCGGCGGGCACCCTCGCGGCGTTGGGGCAGGACGGGATTCGCGTGACGGAGCTGCTCGCCCGCGAGCTGGACCTGGCCGCCCCCGCGCTGCCCTGGCACGCGGAGCGTGACCGCGTCGCTGAGATCGCCGCGATTGTGGGCATCGTCGCGGGCGCCATGGCGAAGGTCGCGACGGACATGGCGCTCCTCGCGCAGACAGAGGTCGGGGAGGCCTCGACACGCGCGCCGGCGGGAGCGGCCCGCTCCTCGGCGATGCCGCACAAGCGGAATCCGGCGGCTGCGATCACGGCCATCGCCGCCGCCCGGCTGGCCATGGGCACGGTCCCGACGCTGCTGGCCGGGCTCGTCCAGGAGCACGAGCGCGCCGCGGGCGGGTGGCAGGCGGAGTGGGACGCCCTCCCCCGGCTGTTCCGACTGACCGCAGGGGCGGTGGAGTGGGTGCATCGCGCCGTCGAGGGCCTCGAGGTCGATCCCGCACGGATGCGCGCGAACCTCGGACTGACGGACGGGCTGATTATGGCTGAGGCGCTGATGATGGCCCTCGCCCCGCACCTCGGTCGGGACGAGGCGTATCGCGTGGTCCAGCGCGCTTCCGACCGCGCCGCGCAGACGGGCACCCCCCTCCAGAAAGTGGCGGCCGCCGATGAGCAGATCCGGGCCGCCCTCCCACCTGACAGGATCGAGCGGGCCTTCGACGTCGCCGGATACCTGGGGAGCACCGACCGCTTCATCGACCGGGCGCTCGATGACTTCCGCGCCGTACAGCTACAGCAGGGCGCAGGAGGGGCGACCGGGTGACGGTGGCGGAACTCGCCGGCGCCCTCCGCGCCGCGCGGGTCTTTGACCTGGAGCATCCCCGCCGGTTCGGGGATCCCGTCCACCCGCCTCATCGGCCGGGAACGCTGTTCACGCTGCACCGGCGCCACGA
>JACQGZ010000082.1 GCA_016199305.1 Armatimonadota bacterium
CCGACCGGGACGCCGTCCTGGAGCGGGCCGCGGCCGCCGGCGTGCGTGCGATGGTGGCGATTGGCACCGATGTCGAGTCTTCCCGCCGCACCGTCGCGCTAGCCGACCGCTTCCCGTCTGTCGCCGCCGCAGTCGGAATTCACCCGCATGCAGCGGGCGCCGTCTCGCCCGAGGCGGTACACGGATTGGACACCCTGATCGGCCAGCCACACGTCGTGGCGATCGGCGAGACAGGGCTGGATTACTACCGGGACTACGCGCCCCGTCCCGCCCAGGCGGCGCTCTTCTGCGCGCATCTGGTCCTGGCCCGGACGGCGGGGCTGCCGGTGATCATCCACTGCCGCGACGCCTATCCGGAGGTGCTGGCCATCCTGCAGGACTTTCCCGACGTGCCCGCGGTCTTTCACGCCTTCTCCGGCTCGGTGGAGGGGGCGCAGGCGTGCGTGCGGCGCGGGGATTATCTCTCGTTCGGCGGGCCGCTCACGTTTCGCCATGCGCGGCGGCTTGCGGAGGTAGCGGCGGAGGCGCCGCTGGATCGGGTCCTCCTCGAGACCGACGCGCCGTTGCTCTCTCCGGAACCACACCGCGGCCGGCGGAACGAGCCGGCGCGGGTGCGCCTGGTGGCGGAGCGCCTGGCCGCCATCCGCGGGATGACTCTGGAGGCCGTCGCCGCGGCGACCACCGCCAACGCGCGGCGCATCTTCCGCCTGCCCGTGGAGGCGCCGGCATGAGGCCGGCCCTGATCGCGCTCCTCATCGTGCTGCTCGCCGCCGGGGCCGTCGCCGGCGGGGTGTCGCCGCCCTCGCAGGAGGAGGTGCGGATCGGCCGGCAGCTGGCCACCCAGATCGAGGCCCGCTACGAGGTCATCACCGACCCCGCCCTCAATGACCGGATGAACCGGATCGCTAAAGCCATCGTGGGGGTCTCGGATCGGCAGGGCGTCACCTACGTCTTCAAGGTGCTGGACGTGGACGTGGCCAACGCGGTCTCGCTGCCCGGCGGCTGGATCTACGTGACCAAGCCGATGTTCGAGCTGGTGCGCAGCGATCACGAACTCGCCGCGCTCCTGGCGCACGAAATTGCCCACGTCGCCCACGCCCACGGCATGGAGATGCTCAGGCGGCAGAACCAGGCCGCGCTCATCACCATCCTGATTGCGGCCCTCACCCGCGACCCCAACGTCGCCGCCGGGGTGCAGCTGGCCAGCATCGGGGTACTGGCCCACTACACGCGAGACCTGGAGCGCGACGCGGACATCACCGCCCTCACCTACCTGGCGAAGACGCCTTATGCGCCCGTGGGAATGTTGACGTTGATGGAGCGCTTCGCCCGGGAAGAGCAGTACCGGCCGAGCGTGGAACTGGGCGCCTGGGCCGATCACCCTAAGACCACCGAGCGCGTCATCTACATAGAGGAAGAGATGCGTCGCCGGGGGCTGCCCATCGTCCGCCGCATCTCGGCGAACTACCTGCGCCTGGCCGTGCGAGAGGTGAAAGGACGCGGGACGACCGGGGAGCTCCTGCTCAACGAGCGGCCGCTGCTGCGGCTGCCCGATCTCGACCGTGTGCGCGAGGTCGCCGAGCGCCTGGACCGCCTCTTCAACGCCGACCTGCGGTCCTTCGAGGTCGCGGCGCGCCAGCAGGGACCGGTGTGGGTCCTGGCCGCCCGTGGCACGACGATCGTCACGCTCACCGCGGCGGATGCCGCGTGGAACGACACCACGCTCAGAGAACTGGCGCTCACCGTCTACGCCCGGCTGCGGGCGGCCATGGAGGACGACCTGCGCCGGCGAAAACTCTCCGGGTGACCCGCCGGATCGACGTCGCCATGCGTCCCGCTCCGCTGGACGCGTCCACCGCCGTGGCCATCGTCGTGGACGTGCTGCGCGCCAGCACCTCGCTGGTGACGATGCTGGAGCGGGGCGGCGGGCCGGTCTACGTGGCGCCCACCGTCGCCGCCGCCCGCCGCGCCGCCGCCGACATCAACTCGCCCGCCGCCCTCCATGCCGCCGGAGGGGGCAGCCGCCCGCTGCTGATCGGGGAGGAGGGGGGTCTCCCCCCGGAGGGGTTCGACTACGGGAATTCCCCCGCGGAACTGGCCGCTGCGCCCCTCACCGGCCGGACCGTCATCTTTGCGACCACCAACGG
>JACQGZ010000083.1 GCA_016199305.1 Armatimonadota bacterium
CCGGACCTCCTCCATCCGGCAGGCGCGGGGGGCGATGTCGGAGCGCATCCCTTTGAAGACCGGGACGCGCAGCAGCCCCTCGTCCGTCCACTCGGCGTACTCGACCTCCACGACCAGCCGCGGCTCCACCCAGGTCGCCGGCTCCATGGTGGCCGGTTCCGTCGCAAACGGCGGGTCCTTGCGCACCAGCGGGCGCAGGCGGGCGAGCATCTCCTCCAGATCCCGGTCGGTGAAGCCTCCGCCCACCTGGCCGATGTGTTGCAGCCGTCCCCGGCCGTCGTAGAGGCCCAGCACGAGCGCGCCGAAGTGGCTCTTCCGCCCCAGGCGTCCTTGCGTGAACCCGCCGACGACGGCCTGGAGCGTACGGCGTACCTTCACTTTCACCCAGGCGCCGCTGCGCCGTCCTGTCTCGTAAGGGCTGTCCGCCTGCTTGCCCACGATACCCTCCAGCCGCTGGTCCTGCGCGGCGCGGTAGAAGGCCCGTCCCTCGCCGGGGAAGGCCTCCGACAGCCGCAGGACCGGGCCGGCCGGGAGGACCGCCTCCAGAATCCGGCGGCGCTCGCGCAGCGGGCGGGCGGTCAGGTCGTGCCCGTCGTAGTGCAGGATGTCGAAGACGTAGTACAGGACGGGGGCCGCCGCCCGCGCCTCCGCGACGTCCTCGTGCCCGTGCAAGTTGATGCGCTGCTGGAGGCGCTGAAAACTCGGCCGGCCCCTCTCATCCGGCGCCACAATCTCGCCATCGAGAACGGCGCCGGGCAACCCGGCCGCGTAGAGGGCATCGACCACCTCGGGGTACTGGCGGTTGACCGGGTGGAGGTTGCGGCTCTGCAGCAGGACGCTGCGCTCGGCGCCCTGGGACCGCAGGATGGCCACCGTGCGCACGCCGTCCCACTTGGGCTCAAAGAGCCAGTCGGGGTCGTCGAAGGGTTCCTCGATCAATGTGGCCAGCATGGGTGGGACGCTCTTGGGGACCGGATCGCGGCCGGGTTTCGCGAGGCCGAGGCCGCGCAGCGCTACCGGCGCGCGAAGCGTGCGCGGAGAAGTCGCCGGCGCCGCCGCCGACCAGCGCGCCGATCCCTCGCGCCGGATCTCCTCGATGGTGCGGCCGCTCTTCACCGATCGAGAGGGTTTTGGCAGCGACCATCCGGCCACCGCGTCGTCGTCTCGTTTCTTGAACAGCAGCCACTGGTTGCCGTCGTCGCTGCTGCCCCGCCCGCCCATCCGCGTGCGCACCAGGTGGAACTCCCCCTGGATCTTCTGGCCGTGCAGGACGACGGTCAGTTTCCCCTTCTGGAAGCCCTCAGCGGGGTCGCCTTCCAGCGACTCATAGGTGCCGCGGTCCCACACCATCACCGCGCCGGCGCCATAGTTGCCCTCGGGGATGACCCCTTCGAAGTCGATGTAGTCGAGGGGGTGATCTTCGACCGCGACGGCCAGCCGCTTGTCATCCGGGTTCAGCGAGATGCCCTTGGGGACGGCCCAGGAGCGCAGCACGCCGGCCATCTCCAGGCGGAAGTCGTGATGGAAACGGGTGGCGTGGTGCTCCTGGATGACGAAGCGCGCACCGTCCCTGCGGGGAGGCGCCTGGGGGCGGCGACGGGTCTCGCCGCGCGGCGCGACCTTCCCCTGGGGTTCGGGGGTCTGTGCGAAGCGCCGTTTGCGGCGGTATTCGTCGAGCGGCATCGGGGGTAGTATTCCGCCGGCCGGCTCACCCGCCCTCTACGAGTGTGCGCAGCCGTCGCGCGTAGTCGGGGGCCGGGGCGCCCTCCTCGTGCGTGAAGTAGGCGTAGACATCCTTCTGGCGCGCGAGTTGCTCCCGGATGCGCGCGATCCAGGCCCGCAGGGTAGCCGGAGAGTAGGAGGAGCGGTGGAGGCGCAGGTAGACGAAGGGGCCGACGAACTGCAGGACCGGTTCATCCTCGTCCGATTCCATGATCGTGAGGGCAGTGTGGTGCTCCTCCAACAAGGCATAGACCGCGTCATCGTACCAGGAGGCATGGCGGAACTCGACGGCGCGCCGCCGCGGCGGGAGGAGATAGAGGAAGTCACGCAGCAGCGGCAGGTCCGCCTGCAGGGAGGGCGGTAACTGGAAGAGCAGCGGTCCGGCCCGATCCCGCAGGTCGGCGACACGCTCCAGCTGCACCCGGAGGACCTCCTCCGCATTCCGCAGGCGCCGGATGTGTGTGATCAGCCGGTGGGCCTTGACGCTGAAACGGAACCCCCGCGGGGTGGCCTTCCGCCACTGCTGCACCTGCGCCGTCCGGGGGAAGCGGTAGAAGGTGTTGTTGAGTTCTACGGAGGGGAAGATGCGGCTGTAGTACCTGAGCATCTCCTCCTGGGGCAGATCCTTCGGGTAGAAATTTCCCCGCCACTCTGGATAGCTAAACCCGGAGGTTCCGGCGTAGAGGCGGGCAGCCATCGGGTGGGGCGGGGCAGGGGCCGGCCGCGCGGCGGATTAGCGGTGCCGCTCCCGCATCGCCGCGGCGGCCGCCGGTCGCGAGGCCCCCCGGCGCGCCGGCTGGGGCTGCGGCTTGGGCTTGCGCGCCAGTGCCAGGCTGCGGCGCAGGGCGTCCATCAGATCCACGACCTTCTCCGGCCTGGGTCCGGGCGCCGCCGTCACGGCCTCACCGGCGGCCTTGGCCTTGATCACGTCCATCAGTTTCTCCCGGTAGGTGTCCTTGAAGGCTTCGGGCTGAAACTCCGCGGTCAGGCCCTCGATCAACTGCACCGCCATCTTGCGTTCGTTGGGGTGGATCCTCGCCGCCGGCACCTCGTCCATCTCCAGCGACCGGATCTCGTCGGCGTAGAAGAGGGTGGACATCACCAGTCCCTCGCCGTACGGGCGGACCGCGACGAGGTGCTCCTTCTCGCGGATGACCACTTTGCCGACGGCGATCTTCTCCGCGTCGCGCATCGCTTCCCGCAGCAGGTGGTAGGCCTTCCCGCCGCCCTCATCCGGCGCCAGGTAGTAGGACTTCTCGAAGTAGATCGGGTCGATCTCCGCGAGGAGGACGAACTGGGCGATGTCCAGGGTGGGACCGTCGGCGGTGCCGCGCTCCAGCTCCTCCTCGGACATGGCGACGAAGCGGCCCCGCGCCACCTCAAAGCCGCGCACCGTCTCTTCATACGGCACGATCGTCTCGTGGGTCGGGCACCAGCGCCTGTTCTGGATGGGGGTACCGCAGGTCTTGTGCAGCAGACGGAAGTGGACGTCTTTGGGA
>JACQGZ010000078.1 GCA_016199305.1 Armatimonadota bacterium
AAGAGCAGCATCATGCCCACGACGGCGCCCATCTCGAAGTTCTGCTGGCCGACGACCTGCTGGTAGACGTCCGTGGCCAGGACATTGAACCGCCCGCCGATCACTTTGGGGACGCCGAAGTCGGTGACGACCAGGGTGAAGACGACGAGGGCGGCGCTGAGGAGGCCGTACCTGGCCCCGGGCAGCGTGACGGTGAAGAAGATCCGCCGGGGCGAGGCGCCCAGCGCGGCGGCGGACTCGTACAGGCGCGCGTCTGCCGTGGTCAGCGCCGTCACCAGGATCAGCAGCGCGTGCGGGAAGGTGTAGAATGCCTCGGCGATGACGATTCCCAGCGGCCCATAGATGGAGCGGCCGAAGAGCAGGCTCTGCAGTAACCCCTGGTTCCCGAACAGGTAGATGAGGGCGATCGCTGGCAGCAGTGAGGGCGCCAGGATGGGAATGAGCGACAAGGCGCTGAAGACGCCCTTGCCTTTCATCGCGCTGCGCGTGAGGGCGTAGGCGTAGACGAAGGCGGCGGGGAGCGTGACGGCCGTGGCGACCAGCGCCACCAGAATGCTGTTCCAAAAGGACGAGAAGAGGGCGGGGCTGGAGAAGTAGGTGACGAAGTTGGCGACGCCGACGAACCCCCCGCTCCGGCTCTGAAAACTCTTGGACAGCAGCGCCCACAGCGGCAGCGCCACCGCGATCGCCAGCCAGGCGGCGATGGCCACGACGGCGGCGCGGGCCATCCACTCGTCGCGGCTGAGGCGGCGCGCGACCGGGGCGGCGGCGACGGCGGTGGCCACGGAACTAGCCCTTCGCGAACACGACGATGCGGTCGACGGGCAGCGAGACGGTGATCACCCTCCCGGGCGCGAGGTCCAGCTCCCGCTGCAGGTGGATGGGAATGTCGGCCCGGACCTCCGCCGTGTCCGCGGCACGGGGTCTCAGGGTCGCCCGATAGAACGAGCCGAGAAAGTCGAGCGCGGTGATCTCCACCGGCATGGCGTTGACGGTGGCGGCGCCGCGCACATCGACGTCCTCCGGCCGAAAGCAGACCCGCACCGTGAATCCGTCAGACAGGCCGTCGGTGGCGTCGCACTGTAGCTCCGTGGCGCCCACGCGCACGCGGCCGGGCGAGACCAGCATCCCCTCGAGGAAGTTCATCTCGCCGACGAAGTCGGCCACGAAGGCCGTCTGGGGCTGTCTGTAGACCTCCATCGGCGTGCCGATCTGCTCGATCACGCCCTGGTTCATCACCACGATGCGGTCGGCCATCGTCAGCGCCTCCTCCTGGTCGTGCGTGACCAGGATGGTGGTCACGCCGAGGCGGCGCTGCAGGCTGCGCACCTCGTGGCGCAGGCGGACGCGCAGGCGCGCGTCTAGCGCCGACAGCGGCTCGTCAAGCAGCAGCAGGCTGGGAGAGGGGGCGAGCGCCCGCGCCAGGGCGACGCGCTGCTGCTGGCCGCCCGAGAGCTGCGCCGGATATTTGCGCGCGGCCTCCGGCATGCCGATGAGGGTGAGCAACTCCTCCACCCGCCCTCTGGTCTGCTGGCGGCTCAGCTTGCGGGCGTGGAGGCCGTAGGCGATATTGTCAAAGACGGTCAGGTTGGGGAACAGCGCGTAAGACTGAAAGACGATGCCGAAGTTGCGCTCCGCCGGCGGCAGGCCGGAGATGTCGCGGCCCTGGAGGAGCACCCGTCCCCGAGTCTGCGTCTCCAGACCCATGACGATGCGCAGCAGGGTGGTCTTCCCGCACCCCGAGGGTCCCAGCAGACAGACAAACTCGCCCGGGAAGATGTCGAACGACACGTCGCTGAGGGCGGTGAAGGAGCCGAAGAGCTTCCAGATCTGATCGACCTGCAGGTAGGGAGCGTCGGGCGGGGGGCCTGGAGTCTGTGCCTGCGCGTTCACGACCGGCCCCGGCATGGGAAAGCAGCCAGCCCCCGTTCCTGCTGCCCGAAACGGGGGCTGACGGTATCCATCCGAAGATGTCTGGCCCGGATCAGCGGGTCGGCTTCCCGGAGTAGCGCCTGTTCCACTCCGCCAGAATCCGATCACGATTCTTGGCCAGAAAGGCGAAGTCCTGCTTGAACATCTGCTTCTCAGCGTTGGGTGGATAGAAGGGGGGCACGTTGGTCAGGCCGGGGTAGGCCACGACCGCGTACGCTACGCGGTCCGGACCCCCGATGCCATTGTACATCTCGTTGGCCTTGCGGGTGACGGACCAGTCGGCCAGGCGCTGCGCCGCGGCCAGGTTGCGCGTCCCGCGCACGATCGCCGTCGCCTCCATGTCCCAGCCGGCTCCCTCCTTCGGGATGATCACTTCGATCGGGAACCCCTGCAGCTTCAGCACCGCGCCGCGCGCGTCGAACCCGATCCCGAGGGTGAACTCCCCCTGGGCCGCGCGCACGCACGGCGCCGAACCCGAGTGGGTGTAGTAGCCGATGTTCTCGTTCAGCTTGTCCATGAAGGCCCAGGCCCTCTCCTC
>JACQGZ010000072.1 GCA_016199305.1 Armatimonadota bacterium
CTGCTGCGGCCCGGGCGCTTCGACCGCCGCATCGTCGTGGACAACCCCGACACCAAGGGCCGCAAGGCGATCCTGGAGGTGCACCAGCGCGGCAAGCCGCTGGCCGAGGATGTGAACAGCGAAGTGCTGGCCAAGCGCACCCCCGGGTTCTCCGGCGCCGACCTGGCGAACATGGTCAACGAGGGGGCGCTGCTGGCGGCCCGCCGCAACAAGAAGAAGATCACGATGGCGGAGCTGGAGGAGGCGATCGAGCGGGTGATCGCCGGTCCCCAGCGCAAGAGCCGCATCCTCAGTCCGAAGGAGCGGGAGATCGCCGCCTATCACGAGGCCGGGCACGCCCTGCTGGCGAAACTGCTCCCCAACGCCGACCCGCCGCACAAGGTGACGATCCTGCCACGGGGGATGGCCCTGGGCTATGTGATCTCCGCCCCGCCGGAGGACAAGTACAACTACACGCGCAGCGAGATCCTCGATCGGATCACCGTCGCCCTGGGCGGACGCGTGTCCGAGGAGATCGTCTTCGGCGAGATCACCACCGGCGCGCAGAACGATTTCGAGCAGGCCACCGAACTGGCGCGGCGGATGGTGACCGAGTTCGGGATGTCCGACAAACTGGGCCCCCTGACGCTGGGCAGGCGCCACGGACCGGTCTTCCTGGGCCGCGACCTGGTGGAGAGCCGCAACTACAGCGAAGAGATCGCCTACGAGATCGACAAGGAGATCCGCCGGATCATCGACGAGTGCTACGAGCGCGGCCGCACCGCGTTGACGGACAACCGCGACAGACTGGAGCGGGTCGCCAAGACCCTGCTGGAGAAGGAAAGCCTTGAGGCGGAGGAGCTCGAGCGGTTGTTCCAGGGGCTCCCCGCCGAGGCCCCGGCCGCTGCGCCGGCTCCAGACGCCATTCAGCCCGACCTGCCGGTGGAGTCCAAGGGGCGACCCGAGACCGGGCTGCCCAGACTCAAGCCCAAGCCGGAAGCCACCTAGCCGGGACACGGGCGGACGCCCGGCGCCCGAACTCCAGGATTACGGGCGCGGAGCATCCGCCCGTGTCCGGCCTCAGCGCTCACTCGGATTGACCCTCCTCCCGCCGGACTCCTAGAATGGACCGGAAGCCCTTGACAGAACCGCAGTGTCGCGGAGGAGGGGGACAGATGTCCACTCGCCAGATTGCCTATGTCGCGGTGCTGGCCGCGCTGTACGTGGTGATCGGCCGGTTCCTGACGCAGTTCCTACCCAACCCGATGGTGCCGGGGGCGATCATCGCCATCAACATGGTGGTCGTCGTCATCGCCGGCATCCTCTTCGGTCCGGGGGCGGGGGCGCTGGTCGGCCTGATCGGCACGACCCTCAACGCCTTCGTCAGTCCCTCGGGGAGTCGCGCCTTCGAATTTGCGGCCATTATTCCCCACACGATCATGGGCCTGTCCGCGGGACTGATCGCGCGCGCCAGCGCGCCGGCGGCTGCCTTGGCCATCATCATCGGTCATCTCCTGAACATCGCGGCCTTCATCCTGGTGGGACTCATCCCGCTGAACCAGCTGGCCATCACCATCTTCTCGGTGGGACTGCTGGTCGAGACCGTGATCGATCTCGTCGTCATCTGGCTGGCCGTGGCGGTGCTCCGCCCGGTGGTGCGGGCGGCGCCGGTCTGAGCGAGGGCCGCGTGGCGGTCACGCTCGAGGTCCCTCCCTACACGGTCGAACGGGCGGTTCCCGTCGATCCCCGCTCCACCGCGCTGATTGTCGTCGACATGCAGAACGATTTCGTCAAGCCCGGCGGCGCGCTGCTGGTGGAGACGGCGGCGGGGACGATCCCCGCCATCCAGCGCCTCCTCTCGCTGGCCCGCGGCCGGGGGATGCGCGTCTTCTTCACGCAGGACAGCCACCAGGAGGGCGACCCCGAGTTCCCGATCTGGGGGCGGCACGTCCTGGAGGGGACGTGGGGATGGCAGATCATCGAGGAGCTGGCGCCCCGGCCGGGGGAGCGGGTCATTCAGAAATTGCGGTACGATGGGTTTTTCGGCACGTCACTGGATCACGAGCTCCGGCTGGCCGGGATCGAGGCGGTGATCGTCTGCGGGACGGTGGCGAACATCTGCGTCCTGCACACCGCGGGCAGCGCCGCCCTGCGCGGGTACCGGGTGATCCTGCCCATCGATGCGGTCTCGGCGATCACCCCGTTCGACCTGCAGGCGGCGATCCGGCAGGTCTCCTTTCTCTACCGCGGCGTGGTCACCGCGAGCGAGGCGATCCGCCCCGAGGTCTAGCCGCCGGGCGGCGAGCCAAATCTGAGCGGAGGTGGAGTTGTGGCACGGGCACCGGTCGGCCGTATCGCGCGCAAGAGCGGGATCAATCCGCTTCCCATCATCATCTTCGTCCTGGTGGCGGCGCTCGCCGGAGCGGGACTGTTCACCTGGGACTACCTGTACCGCAGGCGGCAGGAGGAGGCGACCCGGCCGCCGGCGCCCGAGGTCGTCGTGAAGAACCTGGTGGAGAACATCATCGGCCGGGGCACGGTGAAGGAGGCCAAGATCGATCAGGCCGCCGGCATCGTCACCGTCACCTTTGAATCCGCGACCTTCAAGCCCGACCAGCCCAAGGAGGACTCCCGCGAGTTCATCTCCGCGGAGGCCAAACTGGCCAGCGACGTCATCCTGATCATTCCCGACCAGCTGGCGGCCGCCGTGCCGGTGCTCAAGCAGGTGAAGCGCGTCGACCTCACGCTCGTCTACCAGGGCGCCACGCTGGCCACGGCCACGGCCGTCCGCAACAAAGAGGTGCAGGTGACCTTTGTCGACCCGCGCCTGAAATAGCCCGGTGGAGGTCCGCATCGGGGAGCGCCTCACCCTCGACGACGTCCAGAGGGTCGCCCGAGAGGGGGTCCGCGTCACGCTGGCCCCCGCAGCCGCCGAGCGCGTCCGGCGCGCCCGCGAGGTCGTCGACCGCTTGATCGCCGCGGGCGAGGTCGTCTACGGCGTGACCACGGGGGTCGGGGAACTGGCCGGCGTGGCCATCTCCCCCGACCAGGCCGCGGCGCTGCAGCTCAACATCGTGCGCAGCCATGCCGCCGGCGTCGGCGCCCCGCTGCCGCCGGAGGTCGTGCGCGCGATGATGCTCCTGCGGGCGCACACCCTGGCGCTGGGCTACTCGGGGATCCGGCTCGAGGTGCTGCAGACCCTCATGGCCATGCTCAATGACAACCTCCTGCCGCTCATCCCGGAGAAGGGATCCGTCGGGGCCAGCGGCGACCTCGCTCCGCTGGCCCATCTCGCGCTGGCCCTCATCGGCGAGGGGCGGCTCCTGGCGCCGGGCGGTGATCGGCCGGCGGCCGAGGGCCTCCGGGCGGCCGGCCTGACGCCCGTCCGCCTGGCACCGAAAGAGGGCGTGGCCCTGATCAACGGCACGCAGATGATGACGGCGATCGGAGCGCTCGCGGTGGCGCGGGCGGTGGCACTCGCCCGCTGCGCGGACGTCATCGGCGCGATGACCGCCGAAACCCTGCTGGCCCTGCCGGAGGCGTTCGATCCCGATCTGCACCGCCTCCGGCCGCAGCCCGGGCAGCAGGTCAGCGCCGCCAACCTGGGCCGCCTGCTGGCCGGCACCCACCTGGACCGCCCCGCCGGCCGCGTGCAGGACGCCTACGCGCTGCGCTGCATGCCGCAGGTGCACGGCGCGGCGCGCGACGGCATCACCTATGCCCGGGGGGTCGTCGAAACCGAAATCAATGCCGTCACCGACAATCCGCTGATCTTCGCCGACCAGGGCAAGGTGCTCTCCGGCGGCAACTTTCACGGCCAGCCGGTGGCCCTGGCCATGGACCTGCTGGCCATCGCCGCCGCCACGCTGGCGACGATCAGCGAACGGCGCATCGAACGACTGGTCAACCCGCACCTCTCCGGCCTTCCCGGATTCCTCACCGCCGACGGCGGCCTGAACTCGGGGCTGATGCTGGCCCAATATACAGCGGCGGCGCTGGTCTCGGAAAACAAGATCTTGGCCCACCCGGCCAGCGTGGACACCATCCCCACGTCCGCGAACCAGGAGGACCACGTCAGCATGGGCAGCATCGCCGCCCGGAAAGCCGCGCAAGTCGTGGAACACGCGGAGCAGGTGATCGCGATCGAGGCGCTCTGCGCGGCGCAGGCGTTGGAGTTCCGGGGCGCGGAGCGGGCGGCGCCCGCCGTCCGCGCCACGTACCGGCGGCTGCGCGAGGTCATCCCACCGCTGGAGCAGGATCGGGTGCTGTCTGATGCGCTGAAGGGGGCCCACGCGCTGCTGCGGGAGGGCGCCCTGCTCGCGGCGGCGGAGAAGGCGGCCGGCCCGCTGGCGTAGCAGGCGCGGACGGTGTGGAAGGAGCGTGGCGATGACTGAGTCGGGCCCGAGAGTCGTGCGTGCGCCGCGCGGGATGTCGCGCTCCTGCAAGGGGTGGGGGCAGGAGGCCGCCCTGCGCATGCTCATGAACAACCTCGACCCGGAGGTGGCGGAGCGGCCGGAGGAACTAATCGTATATGGCGGGACGGGGAAGGCGGCGCGGAACTGGGCGGCCTTCGAC
>JACQGZ010000073.1 GCA_016199305.1 Armatimonadota bacterium
CCCGCCACCTCGGTGCGCTGTGAGAGCATCGGCGCGCGCGTCTCCCACCGACCCAGCCCCTGCGCTCCCGTCGGCACGGGCATGAGGGACAGGCCGGCCATCAGGACGATCAGCAGGATCACGGTGAGGTGTCTCATTATTGCTGAAACGGGGTGCAGTGCCGAAGGGTTGAGCGGGATCTACTCCGGAACGTAGACCTCGTTGGCCCGGCTGAACGCAAAACCGGGCTCGGGTCCGCCGCTGATGGCGTAGATCCGATCGTCCACGGCGACGACTGCCAGGCCGTGCCGCGGGGTGCGCATCGGGGCGCGCGCGGTCCAGGTGTTGGCGCGGGAGTTGAATTCCTCATTCTCGGGATAGGTGCCGGGCCGGCCGATCTCGCCGCCCATGACGAAGATACGGCCGCCGACCGCGGCGGCGCCGTAGCCGCTGCGCGGCGTGGGGATCGGCGCGGCGCTCCGCCAGGCGTCCGCGCGCGGGTCGTAGATCTCCGTGACCGCCACATTTGAGCTGCGCACCCGTCCCGCAAACGTGTAGATCTGGCCGTCGACGGTGAC
Organism: Armatimonadota bacterium; assembly: GCA_016199305.1. Taxonomy (GTDB): domain Bacteria; phylum Sysuimicrobiota; class Sysuimicrobiia; order Sysuimicrobiales; family Humicultoraceae; genus JACQGZ01. Next base: position 558 of record JACQGZ010000073.1, read on the forward strand.
GGCCCCCAGATGGTTGCGCGCGGTCGGCATCGGCGCCCGGCGCACCCAGGCGTCCTGGGTAGGGTCGTACATCTCGTTGGCGCCGAGGGACTGGCCGGAGGCCTCGCCGCCCAGCGCGTAGAGGCGGCCGTCCACGACGGCCACGGTCAGGGCGCCCCGCGCCGTGGGCATGGGCGCGCGCGAGCGCCACCGGTCCGCGGCGGGATCGTATTCGAAGAGGGTGTTCAGCGGCGTCCACTGCGGGCCGGCAAAGCCGCCGACCACATAGAGTCTGCCGGCGGCGATCGCCGCGGCGGCATGGTGCAATTCCCGCGGCAGGGGCGCGCGGGGGCGCCAGGTGTTGGCGGCGACATCGTACTCTTCCACGCGCCCCGTTTCTCCGTCGGCCAAGACGCCGCCGACGATGTAGATCTTGCCCGCCAGGGGCGCGCCGGCGACCTCGGTGCGCGCGGTCAGCATCGGCGCGCGCGTCTCCCAGCGTCCGGGACCCTGGGCGTGGGCCGGCCAGCCGCCGACCAGCACCGCCAGTGCGACGGCGAGCGCGGACGATGGGATTCGCTGAGGAAGCCGGAAGGGGGACCGGGTGGCCCGGTCAGACACGGAGCCTGGAGGTGCGGCGCCGCCGCTTCGCCCCGTCGGTCCGCTTCGCGCCCTCTGGGCGCTTGGCGCCGTCAGGGCTGCCGGGCAGCGTCTCCTCCCAGGTCACGATGCTATGGAAGAAGACCCGATCGCCCTCCTCCAGCCCGCGGGTGACCTCGGTGATGTGCACGTTGCCGGCGCCGAACTCTTTGAGGGCGGACATCACCGCGGCCTCCGGCCGCGCGTCGTCGCCGCAGGTGAAGATGTCGAGGGCGACATAACGCAGCTCGGGCCAGGTGTGCACGGAGAGGTGGGATTCGGAGATGACGACGACGCCGGAGACGCCGCCGGGGTTGAAGCGGTGGAAGGAGATGGACCAGATCTGCACCTTCGCCGCCTCCGCGGCGGCGACCAGGATCTGTTCCACGCGCTCGACCTTGCCGATCACGTCTGGATCGCATCCAGACGCTTCGACGATGTAGTGGTGTCCGACCGGCTCCATCTCCCACCTCCCTCCTCGCCGCGCGTCCGCGTTGGACGCTGCGGGGTTATCGACACACGGCCGCAGTATATCACGAGGACGTCCCTCTCAGACCAGCGCCGCCCTCCGGCGCTGCCGCAGGGCGCGGCGGGCCTCCGCCTCCTCCCAGCGCCGGCGCTCCGCGTCCGTCTGGGGGCTTAGCGGGGGCAGGGGGGCGGGACGGCCGTCCGGGCCGATGTGCACCGCGGTCAGGTATGCGGTGCAGGTGTGCCGCACTGTTCCGGCGCGGGGATCCTCCGCCACCACCCGCACCCCCACCTCGATCGAAGTGCGCCCGACGTAGTTGATCGCCGCCTGGTAGGTAACGATGTTGCCCACCAGAATCGGCGCGTGGAAGTCCAGCGCGTCGATCGAGGCGGTCACCACCGGCCCCCGGGCGTAGCGGACGGCCAGGATCGATGCCACCTCGTCCAGCGCCAGCAGCAGGGTCCCCGCGAACATCTTGTTGCCGGCGACGGCGTCTTCGGGGAAGACGATCCGCGAGACCTCGATGGCGTGACGCAGCCCGCCCTCCGCCTCGGCGGCCCCCGTGGCCCCAAGCGCCCGGGGATCGCCGGCCGACTCCGCCCGGCCGGCCAGCCGCCGGTCCCGCGCCTGCTTGCGCGCCCGCGCCGCCAGCGCGAGGGCTGACTCCTCCGGCCCTGCCGGGGTGACGGTCGTCCCCACCGGCTGCGGCCGGCCTTCGTCGTCTACGGCCACCATTGACAGGTGCGCAGAGGTGGCGCGGTGGCGCTGGCCCGTGCGGGGGTTCTCCGCCTCCACCTCAACGCCGACCTCCATGGAGGAGCGGCCCACGTGCTCCACCTGCCCCCGCAGGATCACCAGATCGCCCACCCGGACCGGCGCCAGGAAGTCCAAATCCTCCATGCTGCCCAGCAGCACCGCGCGCCGGGCCAGGCGCAGCGCGGGGAGGGTGGCCGCGGAGGTAATCCAGTACATCATCCGGCCGCCGAAGAGGTTGCCCTGGATGTTGGCGTGTTCGGGGAGGACCAGGTGGACGAGTTCCAGGCGGGTCTCGGCGATGGCGGGCATCAGCCTGGCAGGCCGCGTTCGCCCAGCAGTTCCATGAAGCGGATGACCGTGTCGATGCCGCGGTAGAAATTTGGCAGGTAGAACTTCTCGTTGGGCGAGTGCAGCCGGTCGTCGGGCAGGCCGAAGCCCATCAGCACCGCGGGAGCCTTGAGCGCACTCACGAATTCGGCCACCACCGGCACGCTTCCGCCCTCGCGCATATAGACCGGCGCCCGGCCGATGAC
>JACQGZ010000080.1 GCA_016199305.1 Armatimonadota bacterium
ACCAGTTTGACCTGCAGCAGACCGCCGCGGCGGTGGTGGGAGTCGGCAACGTCGCCGTGGACGTGACGCGCATCCTGCTGCGCACCCCCGCGGAACTCGCCAAGACCGACATCGCCGACTACGCCCTGGAGGCGCTGCGGGAGAGCCGGGTGCAGGAGGTTCACCTCCTGGGACGGCGCGGCCCCGCGCAGGCGGCGTTCACGAACCCGGAGATCCGCGAACTGGGGGAGCTCCCCGCCGCGGACGTGGTGGTCCGTCCCGAGGAGGCGGCGCTCGACGAGCTGAGCAAGGCCGAGCTCGACCGAACCCAGGACCGCACCACCATGAGGAAGGTGGAGATCCTCCAGGAATTCGCCGCGCGCCCTCCCGGGGGGAAGCCCCGGAAACTGTTCATCCGCTTCCTGGTCTCGCCGGTCGAACTGATCGGGACGAACGGGCATGTGACGGGGATGCGGCTGGCCCACAACGCTCTGCAGGCGACGCCCGCCGGGTCGCTGGCGGCCCGGCCCACCGACCGATTCGAAGACGTCCCCGTCGGGCTGGTCTTTCGGTCGGTGGGCTATCGCGGGGTGCCGCTGCCGGAGGTGCCGTTCCACCAGGACTGGGGCGTCTTCCTCAACGAGAAGGGGCGGGTTCTCGACCCGGCGACCAGACAGCCGATCGCCGGCCTCTACGCGGCGGGGTGGATCAAACGCGGGCCGACGGGCGTCATCGGGACGAACAAGCCCGATGCCGCCGAGACCACAGCGCACATGCTGGTGGATGCCGCCCAGGGCACGACCTTCACCCCCGCGGAACCTACGGCCGCGGCGGCGGAGGCCTTCATCCGGCAGCGCCAACCACAGGTGATCTCCTATCCCGACTGGCTGCGCATCAACGAGGTCGAGGTGCAGAGGGGCCGCGCCGCCGGCCGGCCCCGTGTGAAGTTCACGCGCGCCGAGGACATGCTCGCCGTTCTCGGCCGGTGACGGCATAGCCGCTGCGTCGCGGAAACTACCCAGAGATCGATTTCCCGACTTGACAATCTGAATTACAATTACGAGGTCCCCGTCGCCCTGGATGTCGCCGGGGCTTAGATCCTTAACGGCCCGGGAGGTCCTCCGGGCGTCGGGATCGTTCGGATTCGAGGTGGTCGCCACCCGCGGCAGCCATGCGAAGCTGCGCCGCGTCTCCCCGGGCGGGGAGAGACAGATCCTCACGGTTTCCCTGCACAAGCAACTCGCGCCAGGGGCGGTCCGTGCGATCTTCCGCCAGGCGGTGCGGTACATCTCGGATGAGGAGCTGCGGCCCTGGTTCTTCACGGACTGAGTCTGCGGCCTTCTTGACCCCCCTCCTGCAGTCTGGCATCGTAGACTTGGGAAAAGATGACTCCGCTACTCAACAATTCAGAACGCCCGCTGCGGGGGGCGAGGAGGTAGGCATGGCAGTCCAGACACGGAGACCCGGGAGTCCGCTGCTGACCCGGGAGCAGATGGAGCGCTACTCTCGTCAGATCCTCCTGGAGGAGATCGGGCTGGCGGGGCAGCGGCGCCTCCTGGAGAGCCGCGTGCTGGTGGTGGGCGCCGGCGGGCTGGGCAGTCCCTCCGCGCTCTATCTGGCGGCCGCCGGGGTCGGGACGATCGGCATCGTGGACGGCGACCGCGTGGAACTGAACAACCTCCACCGGCAGATCCTGCACACGACCCCGGGGATCGGGACGGCCAAGACCGAATCGGCGCGGCGCACGATCGAAGGCCTCAACCCGGACGTGACCGTGCGCCTCTTTCAAACCACGCTCACGAGCGAGAACGCGCTGGAGATCATCGGCGACTTCGATCTGGTCGTCAACGGCAGCGACAACTTCCCCACCCGCTACCTGGTCAACGACGCCTGCGTCTTTCTGGGCAAGCCGCTGGTGGACGCCAGCATCCTCAAGTGGGAGGGGCAGGCGACGACCTTCCTTCCGGGGCAGGGATGCTATCGCTGTCTCTTCCCGACGCCGCCGCCGCCGGGCGTCGTCCCCTCCTGCGCGGAGGGGGGCATCCTGGGCGCGCTGGCCGGCTTCATGGGGACGCTGCAGGCCACCGAGGCGGTGAAGGTCCTGCTGGGGCAGGGGCGCACTCTGGCCAACCGGCTGCTCCTGTTCGATGCGCTCGAGAATGAGTTCCGGATGGTGCGCTGGGCCCGCAACCCCGACTGCCCGGTCTGTGGCGACGCGCCGACGATCCGCGAGCTGATCGACTACGAACTGTTCTGCGGCCTGCCCGGCCGGCACACGGCGGTGGACGAGACGGCGGACGGTGTGCCGACCGTGGAGCCTGACGAGGCCTACCGGCTCGTCGGGGAGGGGGCGCAGCTGCTGGACGTCCGCGAACCGTGGGAGTGGGCGCAGGCCCGTATCCCCGGCGCGACGCTCATCCCCAAGGGGGAGGTGCCGCAGCGGTTGACGGAGATCGATCCCCACCGTCCCGTCGTGGTCTACTGCGCGGTGGGCGCGCGTAGCGCCGACGTGGCGGGGTTGCTGCGCCGGGCCGGCTACGGGGGAGCGGTCAACGTGCGCGGCGGCATCATCGAGTGGATGAACCAGCGGCTGCCGGTGGAGACCGCGGACGGGTAGCGCCGCGTGCGGCAGGCCGTCCTGAAATCCCCTCGAGTGATTGCCCTTGAAGAGCGGCCGGTGCCGCAGCCGCGCGCCGGCGAGGTGCTGCTGCGGGTGCGGGCGGCCCTCACCTGCGGCACCGATCTCAAGACCTACCGGCGCGGCCATCCCCGACTGCCCGCGGGACCCTTCGGGCATGAGTGCGCCGGCGATGTGGTGGCCGTCGGTGCAGGGGTGGAGGGCGTCGAGCCGGGCGGTGCCGTCATGCTCGTCCCCACGGCGCCGTGCGGACAGTGCGCCGCCTGCCGGGCAGGCGCGGAGAACCACTGCGCCCACCTCTTCGAGGACATCGTCCTGGGCGCGTACGCGGACTACCTGCTCATCTCGCCGCGGGTGGCCGCCCGCCACCTGCTGCCCAAGTCCTCCCACCTGACCTACATCGAAGCGGCCTTCCTGGAACCGCTGGCCTGCGTGCTGCACGGCTGGCGGCGCCTGGCTCTGCCCGCGCCGTCCACGGTGGCGGTGGTGGGGCTGGGATCGATCGGGCTGCTGCAGATCCTGACGGGCCGGGCGATGGGACACCGCATGGCCGCGGTAGGGCGCCGCCGGGAGCGTCTGCGGCTGGCGGAACGGCTGGGGGCGGCGCCGGTGGAGATCGAACAGGGTGAGGTGACCGCCCAGGTGACCGCGGCGCTGGGCGCGCCGCCCGATGCGGTGATCGAGGCCACCGGCACGGCGCACATCTGGGAGCGGGCGCCTCACTGGGTCCGCGCAGGCGGGCGGGTGCTGCTCTTCGGCGGGCTGGCCGGGGGCAGCCGCATCACCTTCGATGCCGAACGGCTCCACTACGGGGAGATCGATCTGATCAGCGCCTTTCACTACACTCCGCGGGATGTTGCCGACGCCTCGGCCTGGCTGCGCGACCGCCGCATCGACGTGCGGCCGATCATCAGCGACATCCGCCCGCTCGATGACATCGTGGGGGTCTTCGCGGAACTCGATCGCGGCGGCCCGGTCAAAGTGGCGCTGATGCCGGAGGCGGCGGAGTGGTGCTGACCCTTCCCGCCACGACGCGCGCGGCCGTCTACCACGGCCCGGGCGACATCCGGATCGAGCGGGTGACGCTGCCCGCCCCCGGCCCCGGCGAGCTCCTGGCGCGGATCCGCGCTTGCGGGCTGTGCAGCAGCGAGACGATGGCCTGGTACATGGCCCGCAAGGCCCCGGTCCCCCTCGGCCACGAACCGGTCGGCGAGGTGCTGGCGGCCGGACCGGGGGTGGCGCTCTCTGCGGGAGAACGTATCTTCATCCACCATCACGCGCCCTGCCACGCCTGCCGCGCCTGCCGGCGCGGCGACTACGTGCACTGTGAGACGTGGCGGCGCACGCGGCTGGTCCCCGGCGGGCTGGCGGAGTTCGTCCTGGTGCCCGCCGAGGTCGTCTCGGCCGACCTCTTGTCGCTTCCCGCCGAGGTGGGCGATGAGGCCGCCATTTTCGTCGAGCCGCTGGCTACGGTGGTGAAGGCGCTGCGTCGCGCCCGTCTGCGGCCGGACGACCGGGTGGCCGTCATCGGGCTGGGGGTGATGGGGTTGCTGCATCTGCTGCTGGTCCGAGCCCGTGGCGCGGAACGGATCATCGGCGTCGATCCGCTCCCCGAGCGGCAGGCGGCGGGGCGGTCGGCCGGGGCGGATGTGGTGGTCGACGGAAGCGGGCCAGAGGCTGCCGAGCGTGTCAAGGAAGTCAGCGACGGCGGCGCCGATCTCGTGCACGTCACGCCGGCTTCGCTCGACGCCCTGCGGTTGGGGTTCGCGTGCGCGGCCCCCGGCGCGCGGCTGGTCGTGTTCACGCCGCTGCCGCCCGAGACGACCTGGCCGCTCTCGGTGCACGACCTCTTCTTCCGCGAGGTGACCATCATCCCCAGTTACTCCGCCGGGCCGGATGAGACCCGGGAGGCGCTGGCCCATCTGGCCGCCGGGCTGCCGGTGGAGTCTCTGATCTCGCACCGGCTGCGCCTTGACGAGGCGGCCGAAGGCTACCGCCTGATCGCGGCCGGCCGCGCGCTGAAGGTGGTGGTCCTCCCTTGAGGAAGGTGGTGACTCTCCCTTGAGCGAGAGCGCGCGGGAGCGCGACGGAGAGGTCTTCGTCTCCTCCTGCGAGATGCCCGACGCCGAGGTCCGGCCGCAGCGCACCCTGCTGCGCTTCGACCCGGCGACCTTCTCCTGGGACGGCGTGGGCCGGCAGGCCTACAAACCCACGGTCGACACCGCCCTCGCCTGGGAGGGGGTCACCCGCCAGACGCTCATCGGCGCCGCCGGCGAACCGGTGACCTTTCACCTGCGCTACTTCGAGATCGCCCCGGGCGGCTTCAGCAGTCTGGAGCGGCACCGTCACGCGCACACGATCATCGCGCTGCGCGGGCAGGGCCGGGTGCGCGTGGGAGAGGAGGTCGTCGAGGTACGCCCGTTCGACATGGTCTACGTCCCTCCCGACGTGGCCCATCAGTTTCAGAATCCCGACGCGG
>JACQGZ010000074.1 GCA_016199305.1 Armatimonadota bacterium
CAGTTCGAGGGCCAGACCAAAGCCAAGCTGGGCAACCTGGAGGTCAAGAGCCACGTCGAAACGGCAGTCGCCGATGGCCTCGCCGTCTGTCCCCCCGTTCCGCGTGAGGTCGCTGTCCTCCGCGCCGACGGCGCTCAGCGCCGGCCCCGGCCCGGTCACCTCAGAGAGCGTCGGCGGCAGCGCGATCAGCGGGCGGCGGGGCGAGCGCCGCACGGTGGCCCGGTACGCCTCGTAGAGGTAGGGTGGGAAGGTCGCCGGATCCCGTCCGCCTGCCCTGATCATGGGTCCGCCCTCCTCGCTCCCCCGTCCTCTGGTTCCTCTCCGGACGCCGGATCGCCGAGTATCGACTTGGCCATCGCGATCGCGCTGTTCGCGGCGGGCACGCCCGCATAGATGGCCACGTGGAGCAGGACCTCTACGATCTCCTTCGTTGTCACGCCGAGGTTGCGGCTTGCGCGCAGGTGGAGGGCCAGCTCTTCCCGGCACAGGGCGGCCAGGATGGCAATCGTGACGAGGCTGCGGGTACGGCGGTCCAGATCGGGGCGGGCCCAGACCGTACCCCAGGCCACCTCGGTGATGAACCTCTGGAAGTCGGCGTCGAGGTCGGTCTGCTGGGCCTGGGCCCGGGCGACATGATCGGCCCCCAGCACCTCGCTGCGGACCCTTCTCCCCACCTCGAACCGTGAATCCATCGGCTGCTCCCGGCCCCCCTGCCGTCCATCAAAGACAGTTCTGTGCGCGCGCCACACCCTCCTGGACCGTCACGCGGGACCCGCTTGCTCTCTGGTCCGCCGCACCAGATACGCCCAGGCCTGCTGCACCAGCGCGGGGGAGTAACAGTGCTCCCGCTTGGCCAGGGCCTCCTCGTCGCTCGACCAGGTCCGCAGCTCTCCCGCCGCCATGGCCAGGAGCTGCTTCGAGCAGGCGCGTTCGAGGAGGATCGCTCCCACGACCGCCGTCTCGACATCCTCCCCCGCGGTGACGATGCCGTGATGGACGAGCAGGACGGCGTTGCGCGGCCCCAGGGTCCCGGCCACCGCCTCGCCCAGCTCGCGCGTCAGGATGAGATCGCCCGTACGGGTGAACCGGGCGATGTCTGGGGGCACGAAGAAGGTTCCTTCATGGGAGATCGGGCGGAGGGGCTGGGCGAGCGAGGCGAAGGCGACCGCGTGGGGCGCATGGGTGTGGACGACGCACCGGACGGCCGGCCGCGCGCGCATGATCTCGGTATGAATCGGATATTCGGCGTGACGGCGGCCTTCGCCCTCGAGCACCTCTCCCTCCCACCCCACAAGGAGGACCCGCGCGGGCGTGACCTCCTCGAATCCCCAGCCGGCGGCCTTCATCCACACACCCCGGCCCTCAGGATCGCGTAGGGACACGTGTCCCCAGACCAGGTCGCCGTGATCCTCCAGCGCCAGCACTCGCGAGGCCAGGGCGACCTGCTCCCGGATGGCCTTCCTCGCTTCAGGACCCATGGGCGGTCACGGAATGGCGCTGGGATCGGGGGCGCCGACGGCCGAAGGCTTCCGGTAGAAGGTCTCGTCCATCCGGAACTCGACGCCCTCGCGCCCGAGCGCCGTTTCATATTCCCGTCGCAGATGGGGGTCCTCGTCCCAGTAGGGGATGGAGTTGCCGCCTTCCTCCAGGTTGAGGGCATTCTTGTCGAGGACTTCCTCACCGGGCCGCCCGGGCTCGCGCCCCGTCCCCCGGCCGAAGGGGCCGAACCAGGCCATCAAGCGTAGAGGCTCGCGGCCCACCCCGAAGTGCTGGTGGAACCCCTGCCCGCCCATCGGCGCCGCGCTCACCATCCCCACCGGCTCGTAGTCCTGGCGCACCACCCTGCCCGCCTGGCTGCTCTCCCAGGGCCGGGTGCCCACCTCCCGCGGCCAGGCGTAGGTGTAACCCTTCCCGCTGAGGCAGATGAGCACCGCCGCCGACTCGTGCGAGTGCGCCTTGGAGTATCGTCCGGACTCGTGCTGGCCGATCCAGAGGTAGAAGACGTTTCGATCCAGGGCGGGTTCCAGGCGGCGGAACCCGGGCGAGCGGCGGTTGTCCAGCGGCAGCGGGCAGGTGACCGCGTCGGGCACGATGTTCGTGCGCACCATCGCCAGACCGCGGTGCGGGTCGGGCTCGATCTCGTGGAGGTTCGCCTTGAAGTAGTCGGCGCCCCTCGCGTAGCGGTCGCGGAAGATGTAGGGGCAGTTGAAGACGAAGTCAGGGTGGCCGTACAGGTTGAGCACGCTGGGGGCGGTCGTGCCAACCAGGAGGAGGGTCGGCCCGGACGACATCCCGTTGATCAGGCGGTGGTGCGTGTTGAGCGGGATGGTGAACAGCGACCCGGGCTGCCACTCGAAGACCTCCGGCCGCTCCCCCTCCTCTGCCCAGACCTCGGCCGCCCCGCGTCCCTCGACGACGAAGACCACCTCCTCGTAGAGGTGGCGCTCGGGGTGCAGCGCGCCCGCCGGCGGGATCTCGGCCAGGTACATCCCCCACAACCCTTCCGTGCCGTAGAGCTGGATAAAGGCGCCTTTTCCTCCCATCCGTGACCAGCCGCCCAGTTCGAGGTCCTGCACGCGCCTCACGCCGATGCCCCGGTGGATCGGGACGTGCTGCGCTTCCATAAAAATATCGTAGGGGGCCCGGGGACGCCGCCATTTCCCGTACCCGGCCCTCCGGTACCCTTCCGGTTCGCGCCACTCTTTCGCCATATGTGCGACTCCGATCTACTCGAAGACGGCGTCCCAGAGCAGGCCGTCCGCGAACGGCAGGTGCAGCAATCTGACGAACAGCATCTGGAACACCAGCCAGGCGAAGGCGGCGAGGAGGAGCGATAGAATCCAGCCCTCCCTCCCCTGTCTCCGCAGATACGTAAAGACGAAAAGCGGGATGGCGCGGGTGAAGCCGATCACGATCACCGTCAGGAGGAACCCCCCGACCCAGGCGATCATGGTGGCGG
>JACQGZ010000076.1 GCA_016199305.1 Armatimonadota bacterium
CAGGCGCACCGCGTGGTTCACCAGGTCGGACACGGACCGGTCCGTCTCCGCGGCCTTCAGTTTCAGCGCCCGGTGCAGGTGGGGCTGCAGATACACTGTCGATCGTTTCGCCATGACGCGCATAACGGTACCATAACATGTTAGCGTCATGACGTCAAGGTGCCTGGCGTCGGCTTTTCGGTTTTGACCTTCCCTTCCAAAAGGTCGATGGCTCGGTCGAAGATTCGGCGGCGGAACTGCGCCCGGCGGGCGGGGTCCGACGGGTTGCCGCCCGGACCAGGACCGGGGCCCGCTCTAGGGGGACCGGCACCCTCACCGCCCGGCGGTCCAACTCGTTCCCTGGCCTGCTCCCGCACCCGCTGCAGCGCCGCCCGCTGCTCCGCCGTGAGCACCGCGAGGATCTCGTCGGCGATGGCCTGGCCGGCTTCAGTATCTTCGGGGCGCATATCCCGAAGGACGCCCAGCCAGGGCAGTATCTTGGCGGCCTGCTCGGGGGTGACGGCGTGGTCGGGGTCCCGTTCCAGCGCGACCACGGCGAGGGCGGCACGGATGCCAGGATCAGCGGCGGGCCCCTGCGCCTGCGGCTGTTGCGCGCCGGGCTGGCCCCCGCGGCTGCACCCGGCCAGCATCACCGCTACGAGAACGAGCAGAACCCTCACTCTGCCCGCAGCGCCTCGATCGGATCCAGCCGCCCCGCGCGCTGCGCCGGGTAGAGGCCGAAGAGGATGCCCACGCCGGCGGCAAAGCCGAAGGCCAGGGCGACGGCCGCCGGGGTGATGAGTGTCGCCCATCCGGCCAGCGCCGTGACCGCCCGCGTCGCCCCGATCCCCAGCGCGACGCCGAGGAGGCCGCCGGTGACGCTGAGGGTCACGGCTTCCACCAGAAACTGGAGCAGGATGTCGCGCCGCGTCGCCCCGACCGCCTTGCGGATGCCGATCTCGCGCGTGCGCTCGGTGACGGAGACGAGCATGATGTTCATGATCCCGATCCCGCCGACGAGCAGCGAGACGGCGGCGATGATGGCCAGCAGCACGGTGATCGTGCGGTTGACGCCCTGGAAGGCCTGCACGACGTCGGCCTGGTTGCGGATCAGGAAGTCGGGTTCGCCGCCGTCGGCAATGCGGTGACGGCCCAGCAGCAGGCTCTCCACCTGCCCCAGCACCGCCTCCATCTGCTCAAGGGCACGGACCTTGACGTAAAGCGCCCGCACGTGATCCACGCCGAAGACGCGCTTCTGCGCCGACGAGAGCGGAATGAAAACGATGTCGTCGCGGTCGGCGAAGGTCGAGGCGCCCTTGCTCGCCATCACCCCGATCACCTGGAAGATCACGCGGTTGATCCTGATCGGCTGCCCGATGGGGTCGGCCTCCGGAAAGAGGCTCTCCGCCACGGTCTTGCCCAGCACGGCTACCCGGCCCCGCGAGCGCATCTCCTCTTCCCCGAAGAACGCGCCCTCGACCGGCTCCCAGTTGCGCACCTGCGGGAAGTTGGGGGTGACCCCGGAGACATTCGTCAGATCGTTGCGCGAGCCGGCCACCACCTGCGCCGACCGGTTGAACTCGGCCGCCACCGCCTCCACGGCGGGGATGCCGGCGGCGATGGCCTCGCCGTCCTCGACCGTCAGGGATTGGGCGGCGCCGACGCCCTGGCCGACGCCGCCGGGTGTGCTCACCCGACCGGGGATGACCGTGAGCAGGTTCGTGCCCAGCGCCGCAATCTGCTGGCGCGTGCTCTCGCGCGCGCCGACGCCGATGCTGATCGTGGTGACGACGGCGGCGACGCCGATGATCACCCCCAGGCCGGTGAGCACCGAGCGCAGGGGGTTGGCCACCAGGGCGCGCAGGGCGATCCGCGCGCCGGCCCGCAACGGCATCTAGCGCACCCCCGCCGGCGCCGGCCGCCGCGCGTTGGGATCGTCCCGCACGACCCGCCCGTCGCGGAAGCGCACGATCCGCCTGGCGTGGGCGGCCACGTCCGCCTCGTGGGTAACCAGCACCACCGTCATCCCCTCCCGGTTGAGCGCCGCGAGCAGGCCCATGATCTCCGCGCTGGTCGCCGAGTCGAGGTTGCCGGTCGGCTCATCCGCCAGGATGACCGCCGGCTCCATGACCAGCGCCCGGGCGATGGCGACGCGCTGCTGCTCCCCGCCGGACAGCTGCGTCGGCAAGTGGTGGGCACGCGCGGCCAGGCCGACGCGCTCCAACACCGCCAGGGCGCGCGGCCGCTCGAAGCGGCCGGCGTAGACCATCGGCAGTTCCACGTTTTCGACCGCGGGCGTGCGGGGCAGCAGGTTGAACGACTGAAAGACGAACCCCAGCCGCCGGTTGCGCAGGCGGGCGCGTTCGCCATCGGAGAGCGAGGCGACGTCCCGGCCGTCGAAGAGACAGCGCCCGCTGGTCGGCCGGTCCAACAACCCCAGGATGTTCATGCAGGTGGACTTCCCCGAGCCCGAGGGACCCATCACGGCGACGAACTCGCCCGGGGCGATCCGCAGCGTCACCCCGCGCAGCGCCGGCACGTCGACGGCGCCCATGCGGTAGGTCTTGGTCACGTCGTCGAGGTCCAGCTGCATCGACATCCCGGATCGTCCCGGCGCTACGGCCCCTGCGACCGGCCGGGAGTCGGCCGGCGCTGGAACTGCGGGGCGAAGGGATTGCGCGGCTGCGACGGCGCCTCGCCGCCGCGGCGCGCCGCCCCCAGATAGACCACCTCGCCCTCCCGCACCCCCTCGACGATCTCCGCTTGGCGCCCGTCCGTGCCGCCGACGCGCACCAGGCGGGGGATGAGGCGCTCACCCTCGACGATCATGACCGCCTTTGCCTGCTCGCCGCGGACCGCCTCGCGCGGCACGAGCAGCACGCCTTCGCGCTGGATGAGAATGAACTCCGCTTCGACGGTCATCCCAAATCGGAGCAAGCGGCGGGAGTCGTCCACGCGCACGGTGACCTCGTACTGGACGACGTTGTTGACGGTCTGGGCATTGGGAGAGACGGCCTGCACCGTACCGCGGAATGCTTCGCCGGGAAGCCCCTCGGCGCGGAGCTCCGCCGGCAGGCCGGCCCGGACCTGGGCGACGTCGGCCTCATCCACCATGACCTTGGCCTGCACCGGATGGTCCACGGCCAGGGTGAGCACGGGGGTGCCGCCGGAGGAGCTGCCGATGACGGACTGTCCCACCTCGACCGAGCGGCGCACGACGACGCCCGCCACGGGTGCCTTGATCTGCGTCTCGGCCACGTGCGCCTCCGCGTTGGCCACAGTGGTGCGGGCCTGATTCACCTGGGCCCGCGCGGCGGCGATCTCCTGCCGCCGCACCGGATCCTCCAGCGCCCGTGCCCGGGCCTGCTGCAGCGTCGCCTCGGCCTGCTGCACGGCGGCACGGGCCTCCGCCACCTGCGCCGCGGTGGCCCCGGCTTTGACCAGGTTCAGCCGTTCCACGGCGCTGCGGTGCTGCGCCTGCGCCTGATCCAGTTTCGTCTTCGCCTGATCGAGCTGCTGCTGTGAGATAAACCCGTCGCGAAAGAGCTGCTGGCCGCGCTCGAAGTCCCGCTGGGCGAACGCCAGATCGGCCTCCGCGACGCGCACGGCCTGCTCCGCCTGGGCCACCTCCTCTGCGCGGGAACCGGCCAGGACCTGCGCCAGCCGGGCGCGCGCGGCTGCCAGGGCCGCCTGGGCCTGCCGCACCTGCGCGGCGTCCTGCGCCGCCTGGGAGGTGCGCTCCGCCTCCGCCTGACGTAGGCGCGCGACCGCCGCTTCCAGGCTGCCCCGGGCGGTGCGCACCGCGGCGGCCGCGTCCGGATCATCGATCTGCACCAGGACCTGCCCGGCCGTGACCCGCTGCCCTTCGCCGACCAGGACGGCCAGGACCACGCCCGTGGCACGCGAGCGCACCTCCACCTCGGCCACCGGACGGATCGAGCCTGAGGCGGAGACGCTGACGATGAGGTTGCCGCGCGTCACCGTTGCCGTGCGCCAGCGCGGCGGGTCTCCCCGCGCGCCGTTGCGGCTGCGGGTGAAGGCATAGACGCCCCCCACCGCCACCACGAGGAGGAGGGCGATCACCACGACTCTGCGCATTCGGTCACCCCTGGGTCTGGTCACGTCTAGGGCAGAATGGACATGGCCACGGCACGCCGCAGCGCCGCCGTCGTCGTCCATCGATCCGCCGCGGCCTGGACGAGGGCAACCTCCGCTGCGGCCAACTCGGTCTGGGCGGTCGCGACTTCGATGATCGTCCCCACCCCCGCAGCATACCGCCCCTGCGCCACGCTGAACGCCTCGCGCGCGGCGAGAGCAGCGCGGCGCGCGGCTTCCACCTTTGCGATCGCCGCCCTCGCCTGCAGGCGCGCCAGCAGCGCCTCCTGCTGCACCTGGAATCTCACGCCCTCCATCTGCGCCCGGCTGGCGTCCAGAGTCGCCCGCGCCTGCTCAACAGCCGCCGCACGGCGCCCGCCATCGTACAGTGGAATCGACACCCCGATCCCCACCGACCAGGTGCCGGGGGTGCTGGTGGAACCGCCGGTGCCGATCAGCACGTAGCGCCCGTCCACGGTCGCCGTCACCCCGCCCTGAATCATCGCCATCGCCAGGCCCGCCTCCCCGGCTCTCACGTCCGCCTCGGCGCGCCGGACCTCCGGCCGCTGCAGCGCCCGCTGGCGGGCCTCGGTCTCCGAGACCTCCTGTGGGGGCGGTTCCACAGGTGCCGCCACCTCCAGAGGAGGTCCGGCCTCCAGTCCCATCACCGTCCGCAGGGCTGTCCTCCGGCTCTCCACCTGTCCGCGCGCGTCAACCAGGTCGAACTCCGCGGCGGCCAGCACCGACTCCGCGCGCACCACGTCGGCGCGGGGCACCCGCCCGACTCGGAAGTTCGCTTCCGCCGACGCCAGCTGCGTCCGCGCCTGCGCTACCGCTTGCTCGCGCAGGAGGACCAGCTGTGCGCCCACGATCACGGCCATGTACGCCTGGACCGTCTGGAGCGCCACGTCAAGGATGCCGGCCGCCAGAGCCTGCCCGGCGGCCTCCGCCTGGGCCTCGGACTGACGGATCTGCGCCTCTCGCAGCCCCCCATCAAAGACCAAGTAGGTGACCGTTGCCGTGACCTGACCGGACGTGGTCGTCGACCCGGTCGACGTGCCGATGCTGCCCCCCGCGCTCACGTTCACGGAGGGTGCCAGACCGGCGCGCACCACCTGCACCTGGGCCTGGGCGGCACGGACGGCGGCCCGGCTGGCCGCCACCTGTGGGTTGTGCTGGACGGCGAAGGCGACGGCGTCCGCCAGCGAAGTGACGGCCTGCCGACCGGCCGCGGGAGAGGTCAACTGGAACATCAAGGCGAAGCAGAGGACCGCCGCCGATAACACCTTCCAGACTCGCCCATCCTCCAGTCCCATCCTCATCCTCCTGACGTCCAGGCTGCCGGCGTGACTCGGGCGGCCTAGGATCCTGCGAGTGCAATGAGCAGCGGCATGACCTGGGTTCCACCGAGCATACCGAGCGTCCCCTGCGCCGCCTCGGCTTCAGTGAAGCGTGTCCGCCCGTCACTGCCGCTGCCGGCGACGAGGAGGGGGACGGGATCGGCGGAGTGCGCCCGCAGTTCGCAGGGCGTGGCGTGGTCGGCCGTCACCGCCAGGAGCCACGCCTCCTGCCGGTGCTCGCGGAGCGGGCCGAAGAACTCCTCGTCGATGCGTTCGATACTGGCCGTCTTGCCCTTGTAGTCGCCGTCGTGCCCCGGTTCGTCCGGTCCTTTTAGATGAAGGTAAAGTCCGTC
>JACQGZ010000081.1 GCA_016199305.1 Armatimonadota bacterium
ATCTCCGACCGCCCCTACCGCCGGGGCAAACCGCTGGCGCAGGCGACGGACGAACTGCGCCGGATGGCCGGCCGCGTGCTCGACCCGGAGGTGGTCGAGACCTTCGTGCGCGTGCTGGCGACCAAGCCGCCGTTTGACATCCAGCTGCGGATGTGGCGGGAACGGTCGTGACGGTGACACCCCCCGGGCCGGGAGGGGCGGGGCCGGAAGGGGGTCCCGGGGTGGCGTCGAAATCCTTCCGGCCGTCTGAGGCACCCGACGTCGCCGCCCGAGGACCCATGTCGCTGCGGACGATCCTCCAAGAAGTGACCCCTGATGACGCCCAGGCCGCGGCCGTCGGCTCGATGGACGGCTCGATGGTCCAGGCCGTCATCAAGGACCTGGAACCCGATCTCACCCGCCTCGGTCCCGATCTGGCCACCCTGATGAAGATCGGCGCCTTCTGCGCCCGCAAACTGGAGGGGGGCGAGGTGGATTTTGTCTCTCTGACCACGGAGCGTCTCTCCGTGCTCGTCGTGGCCCTCACCGGCGAGCACTTTCTGGTCGTGGTGCTGCGCTCCGGCGGCAACGTGGCGCGGGCCCGGCTGGCCATCAAGAAGCGGCGCAGCGAACTGGTGGAGCTGTTGCCGTGACCGGCCGCATCTGGCTGGCGGCGGGGTTTGCCGCGGCCCTCGCCGTGGTCCTGGCGCTGCCGGCCGCCGCCCGCGCCGGCGGCGCGCTGGAGAACGGGATCGCCCTGTACCGGCGGGGGCGGCTGGCGGCCGCGGAGGCGGCGTTCCGCCAGGCGGTACGGGCACAGCCGCGGCTGCACCAAGCCCGCCAGTGGCTCGGCGTGACGCTCTATGCGCAGCGGCGGTACCGCGACGCCGCGGCGGTGTTGGAAGGCGCGGTGGCGTTGCGGCCGCGGGACGCGCAGAGCTGGTTGTGGTGGGGCCATGCCCTCGTCCAGAGTGGGGAGAGGGCCCGGGGTCAGGAGGCGCTGCGGCGTGTCTTCCTCCTGGCGCCCTCCGGCCCGGCGGCGGAGCTGGCCCGGATGGGGTTGCGCGCGATGGCCACCCCGGCCCGCGCGCCGGCCGCTCGGCCCGCGGGGGCCGCGCCGGCGTCGCTGGATCCGGCGACCTACGGACAGCTGGCGCGCTTCTTCAACCCCCGCCTGTCCGACCGGGAGGCCCGCGGGATCGGTGAGGCTATCTTGGCTTTCGGCCGGCAGTACGACGTCGACCCGCGTCTGATCGCCTCGCTGATCGCGGTCGAGTCGGCATTCTCCCCCACCGCCCGTTCGCACAAGGGGGCGATGGGGTTGGGGCAGCTGATGCCCGCCACCGCCGCGTCGCTGGGCGTGCAACCCTACGATCCGATCCAGAACATCTACGGCACGGTCAGGGTGATACGGGGCAACCTGGACCGGTTCGGTTGGGACCTGAACCTGGCCCTGGCCGCCTACAACGCCGGCAAGGGCGCGGTGGAGCGGCACGGTGGGATCCCGCCGTACGCAGAGACGCAGCTATATGTGCGCAGCGTGGGCACGCTCTACCTGAAGATGCGCGAGCTGTATCCCACCGGCCCGCCGGGAGAAGGTCTAGCCTCCGGCGCGCCTGGGCAGGGGTACTAGGGGAACAAGTCGGATGGTGCGGAGGCGGGTGCCTCCGAGGACGGAAGGAACGCCGGCGGTCGCGTCGTCGGTACGGAACCTGCGATAAAGGCAAACCCACCGCGAGGTGGGGGCGCAAAGCCACGGGGCCCTGCCCCGCCGGCCAGTCGCGTGGCGACCTGGCGGGAGGGAGGGTCGGCCGGGCTGCCGACAGGTGAGGTCGTGCGCAGCGCCCTCAGCCTGGGCGGCTCGGTACCGGGCTGGGGGCGCTGTCCATGTCCGGGCGGACGCGACGTACACGGCGGGAGGCGCAGAGAGAAGGATGAACCGGGACGCGGGCCGGCGATCGTGGACGCTCTTCATCCTCGGCCTCTTCCTGCTGACCGCCTGCGGCCGATCCGCCACCTCGGCCGGCGACGCCATCCGCATCGGGCTCATCGTCCCCCACTCCAGCGGCATTCCCGGCATCGCCCGGGCGGTGAGCGAAGGCGCCGAGCTGGCCGTGGCGGAGATCAACGCCGGCCGCGGCATCCACGGCCGGCGCCTGACGATCCTGGCCGCCGATGACCGGGGCGATCCGGCCGAGGCGGCGCGCCAGGTGGAACACCTGGCGGCGCAGGGTGTCGCCGCGATCCTGGGCCCGGTGACCGACGGCGGCGTTATCGCCGCCTCTCCGGTGACCGAACGGGTGCGGGTGGTCATGATCTCCCCCGGGGCCACCGCGCCGCTCCCCTACGGGGGCCACTTCGTCTTCCGCACCGCCACCCCGGCGGCGACGCAGGCGCGGGCGATGGCGGCGTATCTGGTGGACCGGCTGCGGGCCCGGCGGATCGCCGTCGTGCATGACAGCAACGAATACGGCTCGCTCGTGGCGCTGGCCTTCGAGCAGGCGGCGCGCGAGCGCGGGGCGACCATCACCAGCCGCCGACTCTACCGGGACGGGGAGAAGGATTTCGCCCGGCATGTCCGCGGCGTGATCGCCGAACGGGCGCAGGCGCTCTTCGTCGCCGGCTATCCGGACGAGGCCGCCCTGCTCATCCGCCAGGCGCGGGCCGCCGGGCGGGGACTGATCATCGCCGGCAGCGACGCGCTCTATTCGGAGGACACCGCCACCTGGGCGGGCGCAGCCGCCAACCAGGTGTACGTGCCGGCCGCCTTTCTGCCGACGACGCCGCTGCCGGTGGTCCGGGCCTTCGTGGCCGCCTACCGCAAGCAGTACGGCCGCACGCCCGACCAGTTTGCGGCCCAGGCCTATGACGGGATCAAGCTCATCGCCGTGGCCCTGCGCCGGGCGGGCACCGATCGAGACCGCCTCCGGGACGCGATGGCGGGGCTGCGTCGCGTGCCCGGGGTGACGGGGGAACTCTCCTTCGATCCGCGGGGGGATCCGATCCGGGAGGTTATCATCACGCGGGTGAGCGGCGGACGGTTCGTCACCGCCGCTCCCTGAGCGCCAGGACGGGAGGGAACGCAGATGAGGCTTCGAGTCGGGCTCATGCTCATCGTGGTCCTGGGAGTGGGACTGCTGCCGGCGGCGGCGCAGCCCAGGACCTTCGTGGCCCTGGCCACCGGCACCACCGCCGGCGTGTACTTCCCGCTGGGCGCGGCGCTGGCCGAGGTGTGGACGGCGCGGGTCGCGGGGGTCCAGGCGACGGCGCAGACCTCCGCGGCCTCCGTGGCCAACATCAACCTGCTGGCCCGGGGGGACGTGGCGGTGGCCTTCGTCCAGAACGACATCGCCTTCTACGCCTTTCACGGGACGGAGATGTTCATCGATCGCGTGGCCAACCGCCCCGGCGCCATCGCCAACCTGCGGGGGATGGCCATGCTGTATCCGGAGACGATTCAGGTGGTGACGCTGCGCGGCAAGGGGATCAACAGCATCGCGGACCTGCGGGACCGGCGGGTGGCGGTCGGGCCGGCGGCCAGCGGCACCGAGGTGAACGCGCGCCAGATCCTGCGCGCCTTCGGCCTGGGCTACTTCAACATCCGCGAGGACTTCCTCAGCTTTGCCGAGGCCGCCGACCAGCTCAAGGACGGAGTGATCGACGCCGCGTTCATCACCGCCGGCATCCCCACCGCGGCCGTCCAGGATGTCGCCGCCTCCCGCGAGCTGCAGTTGCTGCCGATCCCCCGTGAGGTGGTGGAAGAGCTGCGCGGGCAGTATCCCTACTACACCAGCGTGACGGTGCCCGGCGGCACCTACCGTGGGCAGGATCGTCCGGTGGAGACGGCGGCGGTGATGGCCATGCTGGTCACGCGCCAGGACATGGATGAGCGGCTGATCTACGACCTGACCAAGGCGCTGTGGGACAGCGTCGACCGGCTGCAGGCCGCCCACGCCCGTGGTCGGGACATCGGCTTCGCCACGGCCCGGCGGGGGATGCCCATCACGATGCATGCCGGCGCCCTCCGCTATTACCGGGAGCGGGGGATCCGCTAGACGTGTCCGCGCTCTCCCGTCAGCAGGCGGAGGCGCTCCTCGCCCCGGTGCGCGGAAGCCGCGCCCTCTACGATGAGCTGCGGCCGGCCTACGCCGTGTTGGACTCACTCGTCGCCCTGCTGCGGCGGCGGCGCTTCTCCGGCGTGATCCTCGCCGCGGGCACCCCCGGCGAGGGTGCGGTCTGGTTCGAGGAGGGGCGCCTCCAGGGCGCCTGGTTGTTCCCACCGGGGGCGGACGGCTCGACCACGCCGCCCGATCCGCTCGATGTGCTGCGGGCCTTCTGGGGCGATCCCGACGCCGTCGTGGCCGTCCACCCCGGCAGTCCGCCCGCGCCGGTGCCATCGGCCGCCGCTCCCGCCCCGGCGGCTCCGCCTGCCGTTCCGGCCGCTCTCGATGGGGATGGGGCGGCCACCGCGGAGGCTCCCGCGGCGGAACCCCCGCCGGCGGCTCCGCCGCCCTCCCGGCGGACACCCACGGCCGGCTCCCCGGCCGCGCGTCCGGTTCTGCGCCAGATCTCCCGAGGCCGTCCCGCGGCACAGCCGCCGGCGGCCGCGCCCGAGGCGGAGGACACGGGGCTGGGGGCGGTGCCCTGGATGCGGTTGCTCCCTGAGGCGCTGGCGCGTGTGCGGCGCCATCGAGGGACGCCTCTGGCGCAGCGCCTGGAGGAGGCGGTGAACGAGGTGCTCGGCCCTGCCGCGGGTGTGGTGGGTAAGGAGGTGCAGGGGATGATCGATCCCGGGCGAGCCGCCGCCGCGCTGCGCACCCTCGCCGACGGGCTGGGCCAGGTGACCGGAGCGGCCTTCGCCGAGCGGCTGCTCTGGACGGTGGGTCGCGACTTCGCGTGCGAGGACGCGGTGAAGAAGATCCTGGCCACGCCCCGGCCGAGTTGAGGCAGGCCGCGGTGATCTCGTCGCTGATGGTGCCGGTGCTCCTCCTCGCCGTCGGGGCCGCGGTGTTCCTGCCCGCCCCCGCGGATGCCGGCGCGCGCGTCGTGCAGCATCTCCTCGGCGTGGTGGTGCAGGTGCTGGCCGCCGCCAGCGCAGCCGTCCTGCTTCATCAGGCGGCGCGCGGGTACGCGCGGGGGGAGCGGGAGCGGCGGGTGTGGCTGGTCGGTGCCGGCGCCGCGGCCGTCTGGACCGCGGGGGTGCTCGTCTACGCGGTCAGGGAGTGGAGCGGTCAGCCCCGGACCTATCCCTCGCTGGCCGACGGGTTCCTCGTCGGGGCCTCACTGCTGCTGGCCGCCGCACTGGCCGATGAGTTCCGGCTGGTGAGTCCCATGCTCACCCGGGGGCAGCGCTTGCTGCTGATCGCCTCCGGCCTGATCCTCTGGGGCGTGGTCATCGGGCGCTTCATGTGGCCGATCGTCGCGGCGCCGCTGGCCGGCGTGGAGAAGGGGCTCGGGCTGTTTTACGCCAGCACGGTGGCGCTGCTCTTCCCGCTGGCGCTGGGGCCCGCGGTGGCCTTCCGCGGCGGGGCCTCGGGCTACGTCTGGATCGGCGTAGCGGCAGGCGTCCTCGCCCTGGCCGCGGCGAACCTGGGGTTCGCCTATCTGACCACGTACGACCTGTACTCCGATGCTCATCCGATCAATCTGCTGCGGGTGGCCGGGCTGGCCGGGCTGGGGGCCAGCGCCGCCTGGCAGCGGAGGACGATCGAGGCCCTCTGAGGTGAGCGCGACCGCGCCGCACCTGCTGTTGACCCCGGCCCAGTGGGCCACCTGGGTGGCGCAGCGGCACGAGTGGAACGGATACCTCTGGGCGCGCTGGCCCGATGCGGAGGCGATCCTGCTGTTTGTGGCCGGGCGCCCGCGGATCCACCTCTGGGACGGGCACGGCTGGGATGAAGGCGATCATGCCCTGGCCGCAGTAGCGCAGCGGCTGGAGCGCATGCCGTCGCCGCGATGGGGGCAGGTGGCGATTCCGACACGGTGGAGCGCGGCGATCCGCGAGCTGACCCTCGTGCATCCGGTCCTGCCCACCGACGTCGTCCCGCCGGCGGCCTGGCTGGCCTGGGCCCGCCAGAGGGGGTTCGGCGGCCTGGCCGTGCTCGTCGGGGACGTCTCGGGCGCCTGGGTGGTGCAGGAGGGGACGGTGCGCGCGGTGCGCTTCGTCCAGGGGGCGGCGGTCAGCGGGGAGGGGGCCTTCACCCAGGCTGATGGATTGGTGCAGATCTACCGGGGGCGCGTGCCGCAAGAGCTCATCCCTGCGGCTCCAGCGGAGCCGGAGGAGCACCGCGCGCCGCCTGCGACCTCCCCGCCCGCGCCGGCGGACTCCGGGGAGACCGCGGTGGACCAGGCCAGGAGCGAAGAGCCTCGTCGTTTTCGGGGCGACGAGCGATTCCTCCTGGCCCCCACCGTGGACATGACGAGCCCGGCCCTGGCCGAACTGGCGGCCGACCACGGTCAGGATATCCACCGCTGGCTGCCCATGCTGGACGGCGGCCGGACGCTGTCTGAGGTGGCTCAGGCGGCTGCGGTGCCCTTCAGCCAGGTGGACGCCGTCGTCGGCGCGCTCGTTGACCGGCGGATGGTCTTTCGCTACACCTCCCGTGGTCGCGCTCCGGCTTCCTCCACGTAACTCCCTCCGCGAAGGTGGTTGGGCGTCACTCCCCGCGAAGATTGTCGCAGGTTTGGGGAAGAGAAATTTTCCGCTTGGGGAGGAGGAAGAAGAAGGAGTTGGGGAGTTTGCGTAGAACATACGGGGTCACAAGTTCATAGGAAGTCCCCGAGAAAGGCAAACCCACCGTGAGGTGGGGGCGCAAAGCCACGGGACCTGGTAAGTGGTCGGCCGGGCTGCCGAAGGGAAAGGTTTGAGTCCCCCTCGGTGGCAGCCACCGAGGGGGACTTCACTTTCAGGCGGGACGACGCACCTTTCGTCGCAGCATTCATTGCCGCTCTGAGCCTGCTGCCCCGACAGGCTCAACCTGCTGCGGGCATCTCATCGGATTTCGGGGCACTCGCCGCCGGAGGGGAGAGACCGATGGCAGCTCGCAGTCAGACCGCTCGTCGGACCGTCGCCGATCCGTCACGACCGCACGCCCGCACTCATTCATCCGTCGCCTCTGTCCGGCCCGAGCCGCTGGAGCGGGAGAGCGGCCGCTCCGGGGCCCGGGATGAGGACGCCCTGGTCACCCGGTACGTGGAGAGCCACGACCCGGCGCTGCGGGAGGAGATCGTCCTCGCCTGCACGCCCCTGGTGCGGCGGATCGTCTCCGATTTCATCTTCGCCGGGGTCCCCACCGACGATCTGATGCAGGTGGGCTTCATCGGTCTGCTGAACGCCCTCGAGCTGTTCGACACCGGGCGCGGCGTGAAGTTCGTCACCTACGCCAGCCACCTGATCCGCGGAGAGATCCGCCACTACCTGCGCGACCATCGCGACACCATCCGCAAGCCGCGGTGGCTGCAGAAGCTCAACCATCAGATCGAGGAGGCCGTCGGGCGCTACATCAGCGAGGAGGGGCGGTTTCCGGCGGTCGACCAGCTGGCCTCCGAACTCAACGTCGAGGAGGAGGGGTTGCTGGAGGTCCTGAAGACGCGCGAGGTCCTGCGCACCATCTCCCTGGAGGCGGACGAGGAGACCGGCGAACTGCGGGCCGACCGCGACCGCATCCGCCACAAGGGGAACGGCAGCGTCGCGCTTCCCCTGGAAGAGAAGATCCTCCTCTTCGAGGCCATGGAGAAACTGAACACCCTGCAGCGGCGCGTCCTCCACTACCTCTTCTTCACCGACCTGACCCAGATGGAAGCGGCTCGACGCATCGGCATCTCACAAAAACACGTCTCGCGCGTGCTGGCGAGCTCCCTGACCAAACTCCGGGCGCTCCTCAGCCCGTCGATCTGATCGGAGGGAGCCACGGTGTCGCAGATCAAGGATGTGCTGGCAGAGCTGGCCAAGGTGGAGGGCGTCCTGGCCGTCCTGGTCGTCGGACGAGACGGGTTCGTCATCGAGGGGATCTCCACGGAGGATGTGGACCTGGAGGGCGTCGCGGCCATCGTGGCCAGCAACATGGCGGCCGCGGAGGCCATGGGCACCGAGATGGTGCGCGGCATGATCCGCGGGCTGCTGATGGAGTTTGAGGAAGGGCCCGTGGCGGTCGGCCCCGCCGGCCCGGACGCGTTGCTGGTGGTGGTGGGCAACGCGCGCTGCAACCTGGGCCGCATCCGCCTGGAGATGAAGCGCAACAGCCAGCTCGCCGCCGCGCTGGTCTAGTCGGTTCGGCTGTACCCCGGCCCCCCGCACACGCACGGGGGCGCGGACGCCCACCCCGTCCGCGCCCCCGTCGCGTTCTACCGCGCGCTACTCCGGCGGACGTGCTGAGCGGAAGGGGTGCGATGCTGGGCGCCTGACCGGGTCCGCACGCCGAAACCCAGACCCGGCGCAAACCGTAATCCAGTAGTTCAGTTTGCGAAGGGTCTGGGTTTCGGCTTTCTTGGCGAGGTCAGTCGGCGACGTAGACGACGCGCAGGATCTCGTCGATCGTGGAGACGCCGGAGAGGACCTTCTCCAGGCCGTCGTCCCGCAGGGTCTGCATGCCCTCGCGGACGGCCCGGGCCTTGATCTCGGTGGAGGGGGCCCGCCGCACCACCAGCTCGCGGATGGCGTCGGACATCACCAGCAATTCGAAGACCCCGATCCGGCCCTTGTAGCCGGTGAAGCGGCATTCCTCGCAGCCCTGTCCCCGGAAGAGCTGGGTCTCCTTGGAGGGATCGAGCCCCAGGCGCTTCACCGCTTCCGGCGGCGGCGTGTAGGCGATCTTGCAGTGCGGGCAGATCTGGCGGGCCAGGCGCTGCGCCAGGATGGCCAGCACGGAGGAGGAGATGAGGAAGGGCTCCACCCCCATGTCGGTGAGGCGGCTGACCGCCGTGGCGGCGTCGTTGGTGTGCAGGGTGGAGAGGACCAGGTGCCCGGTGAGGGCGGACTGCACGCCGATCTCCGCCGTCTCCCGGTCGCGCATCTCGCCGATCATGACGATGTCGGGATCCTGCCGCAGGATGCTGCGCAGGCCGGCGGCAAAGGTCAGGCCCGCCTTCACGTTCACCTGCACCTGGTTGATCCGCGGGAGCTGGTACTCCACCGGGTCCTCGATGGTGAGCACGTTTCGAACGGGGGAGTTGATCCGGTTGAGGGCGGCGTAAAGGGTGGTGCTCTTGCCGGAGCCGGTGGGACCGGTCACCAGGATCATCCCGTAGG
>JACQGZ010000075.1 GCA_016199305.1 Armatimonadota bacterium
ATCCCGGTCTTCACCGTGGCGGAGAACGTCATCCTGGGGAGCGAGCCCACCGCCGGCGGCCGGCTGGCGACCGGCCGGGCGATCGCCCAGATCGAGACCCTCACCCGCCAGTATGAGTTCGCCCTCGACCCGCGCGAGCGCGTCGCCAACCTCTCCGTGGGCGAGCAGCAGCGGGTGGAGATCATCAAGGTCCTCTACCGGGGGGCGGAACTGCTGATCCTCGACGAGCCGACGGCGGTCCTGGTGCCTCAGGAGGTCGAGGAACTCTTCGTCAACCTCCGCCGCCTGCGCGATCAGGGCAAGACGATCATCTTCATCAGCCACATTCTGGAGGAGGTCCTCGAGATCGCCGACCGCGTCACCGTCCTCCGCCGGGGAGAGGTGGTGGGGACGGTCCCCGCGGGGCAGACGACGAAGGCGCAGCTCGCCGAGATGATGGTGGGCCGCCCCGTCCTACTGGAGATCACCAGGCCGGCGATCGACCCGGGGGAGGCGCGCCTCGCCGTGGACGGTCTGCTCGTCCGCGGGCCGCACGGGCGGCCGGTGGTGCGCGACCTCTCTCTGCAGGTGCGCCGGGGCGAGATCTACGGGATCGCCGGCGTCCAGGGGAACGGCCAGACCGAACTGGTGGAGGCCATCATGGGCCTCCGGCCGATTGCCGCCGGAAGCGTGCGGGTGGACGGCGCCGATGTCACCCACGCCGGCGCCGGCCGCGTGCGCCTGCGCGGGCTGGCCCACATCCCGGAGGACCGGCAGCGCCGCGGCCTGGTCCTGCCGATGCAGGTGCGGGAGAACCTGATCCTCGGCCACCATCACCGCGGGCTCTTCACGAACGGCCCCCTGCTGGACCAGCCGGCGATCGAAGAGTTCGCGCGGGAACGGATCCGCGACTACGACATCCGCGTGCCCGAGCCGACGACCCCCGCCCTCGCGCTGTCCGGCGGGAACCAGCAGAAGGTGATCGTGGCGCGCGAGTTTGCCTTTGCCCCGGGCGTGCTGCTGGCCGCCCAGCCGACCCGCGGGCTGGATGTCGGCGCGATCGAGTTCGTCTGGCAGCAGCTCATGGAGGCCAAGGCGCGGGGCATGGCGGTCCTGCTGGTCTCCGCGGACCTGGACGAGATCCTCTCCCTCGCGGACCGTATCGGCGTCATCTATCGGGGCGAGCTCGTGGCCGAGTTCCCCCGCGGCGCGGCGACCCCGCAGGAACTGGGGCTGTACATGACCGGCACGAAACGGCGCGCCGTGGACGCCACGGCCTGATGAGCTCGACCGCCCGGTTCTTCCTCCTCCAGGTCGCCGCCCTGGGCCTGGCGATCCTCTTCGGCGCCCTCGCCGGATCGGTGATCCTGCTGGCCATCGACAAGAACCCGCTGGAAGTCTACACGCTGATGGTGCGCTTCAACGTGACGCGGATCGACAGCATCGCCGCCATCCTCTATCGGGCCACGCCGCTCATCCTGGCCGGGTTGGCGACGGCGCTGGCCTTCCGCGCCATGCTCTTCAACATCGGGGTGGAGGGGCAGTATTACGTGGGCGCGGTCGCGGCGGCGGTCGTCGGCTTTGCTGTGCGGGACCTCCCCGCCGTCGTCCATCTGCCCCTCACCGTTGCCAGCGCGATCCTGGCCGGGATGCTCTGGGCGCTGCTCCCGATCGTTCTCAAGTTGCGGCGCGGGGCGCATGAGGTCATCACCACGATCATGATGAACGCGATCGCCGGCGCCCTGGTGCTCTACCTGCTGGAACCCGGCATCCTCCGCGACCCCGCCCAGGCCGGCACGCCGCGTGTGCGCACGCCGGACGTGCTCCCGACCGCCCTGATGCCGCTGCTGCATCCGGTGCTGCATGCGATCGGCCTGCAGATTCCCGCGTCCTCCCGGCTGAACTGGTTCCTGCCGCTGGGGATCGCGCTGTGCGTCTTCTTCTGGTGGATATTGGGGCGCTGGCGCTTCGGCTACGAGGTCCGCGCGGTGGCCCAGAATCCCGGCGCGGCGGAGGCGGCCGGGATCTCCACCCAGAGGATTCAGCTCGTGATCTTCCTGTTGAGCGGGGCGGTGGCCGGACTGGTGGGACTGAGCGACATCCTCGCCTTCTTTGGCTACTTCGACATCGACTTCCCCAAGGGGTATGGCTTCCTGGGCATCTCCATCGCCCTGCTGGCGAAGAACAATCCCCTCGGGGTGGTCGCGGCCGCCCTCTTCATCGCCTTCCTGGACCGGGGCGCCCAAGGCGTGCAGGTCTTTGCCGGCGCCCCACGCGAGGTGATCACCATCCTCCAGGGACTGATCATCCTGGCCATCGTCGTGGGGTATGAGCTGCTCACCCGCTACATCCGGGCGCAGCGGAAGCGGGAGGCGCTG
>JACQGZ010000079.1 GCA_016199305.1 Armatimonadota bacterium
CCGTCGTAGCCGGGCCTGATCAGGACCTGGCCTTCCCGCACGCGGCGCAACCCCTCGACGACGCGGGGCGAGGCCGTCCCCACCAGATCGTCCAGCGGGACGTCCAGGAGGATGTGAAACTCCCCGCCGAATGCCCGGCAGAGTTTGAAGTATTCCTCCCGCACCCCGCCGGTCCCCACGGCCGCGCCGCGGGCCTCCGCGATGATCTCTTCCAGTGGGATCAGGTTGCGATAGGGGACGGCGCCTTCCGGCACATAGCCGCCTTCACGGTCGGCGAGGGCCTCCACACGGTGCATCACCCCCACCGTGAGCGGGCGCCGGCACACCGGGCAGACGCCGCCGAGCGCCTTGGTCTCTTTGGGGGAGAGACGCTGGTCGCAGTTGCGGTGGCCGTCGAAGTGATACTTCCCCTCCTCCGGGAAGAATTCGATGGTGTAGAGAAAGCGCGAGGTGTCCCGCTCCCGCAGGATGCGCACCAGCTCGCCGTAGTCGGAGTCCATCTCGAAAACGTTGGCTTCGCGCCCCAGCTTGGCCGGCGAGTGCGCGTCGGAGTTGCTCACCAGCATCACCCGGTCCAACTCGGAGAGGCGCCAGTTCATGGGGGGATCGCTGGAGAGCCCCGTCTCCACCGCGGCGATGTGCCGGGTCTGATCGCGAAAGCACTCTTTCAGGGCATCGAACCCCGAGTTGGAGCCGTAGAGGGAGAACCACGGCGTCCAGGCGTGCGCGGGAATGACCAGGCACTCCGGCGAGAGCTCGACGATGTACTCGACCAGTTTGTCCGAGGGCAGGGAGAGGGTCGGCCGGCCGTCGGCCATCAGGTTCCCGAAGCGCCCCAGCACGGCGTTGATCCGTTCTACCACCTCAAAAGACGGCGCCAGGATCAGATTGTGGATCTTCCGCAGCCGGCCCCCCTGCGGATAGATGTTCGAGACTTCGACGGTGAGCAGAAAGTGGACGCCGTCGTAGGTAAAGAGCCCGCGGCCGTTGGGTTTGAGTTTGGCCCGCAGTTCCCGGAACCAGACGGGATGGGTGAAATCTCCGGTGCCGACCAGCGAGATGCCCTTGATCTTACACCAGCGGGCCAGATTCTCCACGTCCATGTCCCGGCTGGTGGCCCGACTGTACTTCGAGTGCAGGTGGAGATCGGCAATCACCCGCATACCGGTACTTACGCTGCCGGGGAGAGGACTTCCTACGTGCCGGTGCGCCGGGAGCGCCGCGGCGGGGCCCAGAAGACCAGCACCTGCAGATCGGCAACGATGCCGTGAAAGCGGTGCTCGACGCCGGCCGGCACATAGATGATGGAGCCCGGCTCCACGGGACGATCCTCCCCGTCGACGCGGATCACCGCGCGACCGGCGACGACGTAGTAGACCTCATCCTCGGTGTGCGGAGTCTGCTCGTCCACCGAGCCCGCCGGCCAGATCGCCAGGCCCACGCTGAGTTCGTCGACGCGGAGGAATTCCTCATAGACGTGATACGACCGGTCCACGGTGCGCAGCAGGTCGGCGATCTCGAAGGCGCGCACGGCGGCCTACGTCTTCTCCGCAGCCACCCGGCCGCCCGGTGATGGACTCTCGCGGTCCGCATCCAACAGCCCGCGGACCAGCGCCCGCAGCACGGCCGGCGCCAGGCGGATCTCCCGCCACGACCGCAGCGCCTGCCCCAGGACCGGACGCAGCAACCGCGACTGGTACTGGGTGTCTCCGTGCTCCTCAATCGCCCGCTGCAGCAGCGGGTTCTCCCCGATCGCGCGGATGAGGCGGGAGAGGTCGGGATCGGGCAGGGCATTCAGCATCCGGCGTACGGCCCTCGTGAAGAGGAGTTCCCGGCCGAACCGCCGCTGCCACCCCTGCTCATATCGACGCCCCGCCAGAAGGTCCCCGCCGACCATCGCCGCGCCCGCCGCCGCCGCCAGCCGTCCCGCGACCAGCGAGAAGTAGATCCCCCCGCCGGAAGTGGCCTTCACCTGCCCGGCGGCGTCACCGGCAATGAGCAATCCCGGCGCAGCGGAGGGCGCCCGGCCGCCCAGGACCGGGATGCGTCCGACGAGCTTGCGCACGAGACGCGCGCCGTGGGCCCGCCGCGAGGTCACCGGGTGGTCCGCGATCAGGCGTTCCAGGAAGAAGACCGGCGGCCGGTCGGTGAGGCGCGGGTCGATGCACAGGCCCACGCGGCCGGCCCCCCCGCCCAGGGGCATGATCCAGGCAAAGAACCCCGGCGCCCACTCCCGGCCGAAGTAGAGTTCGGGGGTGTCGTCCGCCTCCAGACGCAGCCCCTCCATTTCATATTGCAGGCCGTGGATCAGGGCGCGGCGCGGCGCGATCCCCAGGGAGGCGGGCAGGAGCGTGCGCGCACCCTCCGCGTCGATGACCACAGGAGCGCGCATGGTGAGCGTGCCCCCGCGTCGCTCCGCGTCGACGAGGACGGTCCCGGTGTCGCGCGAACCGCGCCGGGCGCGGACTCCCAGCCTGATCTCCGCCCCCGCCTCGGCGGCCCGGGCGACCAGCCAGCGATCGAAGAGGTCGCGGTCGACGACGTAGGAGTCAATCTCCCCCCGCCGCACGCCGGCGACGCCGCCGTCCGGGGCGTAGAGCGTGGCCGCGCGCAGCATCGTCCGCGCCAGTGACAGGGGCAGATCGAACTCGCGGAAGGCATGCACGGAGAGTTTCCCGCTGCAGTGCGTCGGGGCCCCGATCTCCCCGTGCTCCTCCAGGAGCACCGTGCGCAGCCCGGCCCGGGCGGCGGTCCAGGCGGCCATCCCGCCGGCCGGCCCGCCGCCGATCACGATGATGTCAAAACGATCGCCGCTCATGAACCCTCCCCCGGTTCGCGCCGCCGCAGAGTGGCTCCTGCCCTCCTGGAAAACCTGTGGCCGTCCTGGTACGTTGTATGAGCATCAATCGGACCACGGGTGATTCTCTCATGATCCGCGCCTGGCTGCTCCTGACCATTGTGATGATCACGGCCCCCGGGGCCCTCGGCGCTCCGCCCGCCGGCGGGGCCGACTCGCCCTTCAAGAAGGGCACGCT
This sequence comes from Armatimonadota bacterium, assembly GCA_016199305.1. Taxonomy (GTDB): domain Bacteria; phylum Sysuimicrobiota; class Sysuimicrobiia; order Sysuimicrobiales; family Humicultoraceae; genus JACQGZ01. The sequence goes on from JACQGZ010000079.1 coordinate 3,036, forward strand.
GGTGCTGCTGGCGCCGGGACGCCGGGTCGTCCTGCAGGTGGACGTGGCCGACACACCGGAGGCCCGCGCGCGCGGACTGATGCACCGTCAGACCCTCGCCGACAACGCGGGCATGCTCTTCATCTTCGAGGAGCAGCACCGCTGGGGCTTCTGGATGAAGAATACCCTGATCCCGCTCTCGATCGCCTTCATCGACCGCCGCTGGCGGGTCGTGGACATCCAGGACATGGCCGTGGCGCCCAGCCCCCGCGACGGGCCCTTCACGATCTACGAATCCCGAGCCCCGGCCCTCTACGCGCTGGAGGTGCGCCAGGGCCTCTTCAAGCAGAAGGGCATCGAGGTCGGCGCCCGGGTGGTCTTTACCCCGCATGAGTGACCGGGCGGCGCCGCTGGCCGCCGCGCTGGCCGCCCTGGTCGTGGCCGGATGCGGCGCGCAGGCGGCCGCGCCCACCGGTCTCAGCGTCACCGCCTCCATCTTTCCGCTCGCGGAGTTCGCCCGGCGGGTGGGCGGGGAGCGCGTGAACGTGAAGACGCTCATCCCGCCGCGGAGCAAGGCCCACGACTTTCAGCCCTCCCCGCGGGATCTGGCAGACCTGGCGCGCGCGCGCCTCTTCATCTACAACGGAGCCGGCTTCGAGCCCTGGGCGGCCCGGGTGATCCCGCAGTTGCCGGCGGGCGCGGTCACGGTGAACGCCACGCAAGGTCTCGCCCTCGCCAACGGCCGCGCCGCCGACCCCCACGTCTGGCTGGATCCCCTCCTGGCCCTGGAGCAGGTGGCCGCCGTCGGGCGCGGCCTGATCCGCGCCGATCCGGAAGGGCGCGCCGTCTACGAGGCCAACGTCGCCTCCCTGGCGGGCGAGCTGCGCGCACTGCACGAGGTCTTCGCGGCGGCGCTGGCGACCTGCCGGCGGCGGGAATTCATCACGGCGCACGCGGCGTTTGGCTATCTGGCCAGGCGGTACGGGCTCGGCATGACGGCGATCCAGGGGCCGTCCGCAGAAGCGGAACCCTCGCCGGGGAGGCTGGCGGCGGTCGTGCGGCTGGCCCGGCAGCATGGCATCCGGGTCGTGTACACTGATCCTTTGGAACCGTCCCGGGCCGCCGAGGCGGTGGCGCGGGAGGCCGGCGCGACGCTCGGCGTCCTGCACACGCTGGAGGGCCTGACGGCAGAAGAGGCGCGCCGGGGGGAAACCTATTTTACGGTGATGCATGAGAACCTCCGACAGCTCGTCCAGGGTTTGGAGTGCCGCTGAGATCCCGCCGGTGGCCGAACTGGAGCACGTCTGCTTCAGTTACGGCGCGGAGCGGGCGCTCGACGAGGTGAGCCTAAGGGTCGAACGGGGCGACATCCTCGGGGTGATCGGCCCGAACGGCTCGGGCAAGACCACCCTGCTGCGCGTCCTGCTCGGCCTGTTGCGGCCGTCCTGCGGCCATGTCCGGCTCTTCGGGACGGAGGTCGCCGCGTTTCGCCAGTGGCAGCGCGTCGGCTACGTGCCGCAAAAGGCCGCGTTCGATGCCCGGTTCCCCGCCGCTGTTTCGGAGGTGGTCATCAGCGGTCGCTCCGGGCGCGCCGGGGTGGGGCGGCGCTTCAGCGCGGCCGACCGGGAGGCCGCCCGCCGGGCTCTCGAGGTCATCGGCCTGACGTCGCTGCGGGACCGGCGGATCGGGGAACTGAGCAGCGGCCAGCAGCAGCGTGTGCTCATCGCCCGCGCCCTCGCCAGCGGCCCCGAACTGCTGCTGCTGGATGAGCCGACCGTGGGGGTGGACGTGGACGCGCAAGAGGACTTCTACAGCCTGCTGCGCCGCCTCAACCATGAGGAGGGGGTCACCCTCATCCTGGTCTCGCACGACATCGGCTTCGTGACCCAGGAGGTCTCCCGGCTGGCCTGCCTCAACCGGAGCCTGGTCTTCCACGGCAGCCCGGAGGAGGCGGTGCGCAGCGGCGCCCTCGCCGAGATGTACCGCACCGACTCCTGGGTGGTGGCGCACCGGCACTGAGGCGCAGGCGTGCCGGAGATCCTGCAGTACGGGTTCATGCAGCGCGCGCTGCTGGCCGGCGCGATGATCGGCACCATCGCCCCCGTGATCGGCATCTTCCTGGTCCCCCGCCGCCTCAGCCTGATCGCCGACGCGCTGGCGCACGTGGCCCTGGCGGGGGTGGCGCTGGGACTGCTGCTGGGCGCGGCGCCGCTGGCGGGCGCGTTGGCGGTGACAGTAGCGGGCGCGATCGCGATCGAGCGGCTGCGGGGCGCGGGCCGCCTCTCCGGCGACGCCGCCCTGGCGCTCTTCCTGTCGGGTGGGCTGGCCGTCGCGGTCGTGGTTCTCAGCCTGGCCGGCGGCTTCTCCGTCGACCTCTTCGCCTATCTCTTCGGCGCGATCACCACGGTGGCGCCCGGCGACCTGTGGCTGATTCTCCCGCTGAGCCTGATGGTGCTGGGGGCGGTGGTCGCACTTTACAAGGACCTGTTCGCCATCACCTTCGATGAAGAGGGCGCGCGGGTCCAGGGGGTCCCGGTGGACCGGCTGAACCTGCTGCTCACCGTCCTGGTGGCCGTCACCGTGGTGGTGGCGATGCGGATCGTGGGAGTGCTGCTGACGGGCGCGCTGATCGTCATCCCGGCCGTCACCGCGATGCGGCTGGCCCGCAGCTTCCGCGCCGCCCTCTGGCTGGCCGTGGCCTGCTCGCTGCTGGCCACCCTGGCGGGCATCACCGCCGCCTTCTACCTCAATATCCC
>JACQGZ010000117.1 GCA_016199305.1 Armatimonadota bacterium
GCCAGCAGGGTGTGCCCCGTCCGGACGAGCGGGTTCTGCGCGCTCAGCCGGCGGAAGAACTCCATCGCCCGGGCCTCGCCCCACAGTTCCAGCAGCGTCCCCAGCCAGACCTGGTCGGTCGCCTCGATGCCGATCTTGCCCCGCCACTTGGCATCGACCAGGTCCTCGTACGTGCGCGGCGAGTCGGCGTCGGAGACCAGGTTGGTATTCCAGGCGGCGACAAGGATATTGTAGCGTGTCGCGACCCAAAAGCCTTTGGAATCCTTCCCCTGCCGCGGATAGGTCCCCGCCCGGGGGGTGAAGTAGTTCTGGCCGTAGCCTTCCTTGATCATCTTGGCCACGTCGATGCCGGTGCCCTCGAAGACGTCGGCCAGGTACTTGCGCCCGCGGTATTCAGTGATGATCTTCTGCGCGACATCTTCGCCGGGCGCGCGGTAGATCTCGCCCCGGATGAAGGGATACTTCCGCGTGAATGCCTGTAGGATCGGCTGAGACTCCTCCAGGTCCATCGACGTATAGATCATCAGGAACCCTTCCCGGCGGGCCCCCGCCTCCAGCACGGCCTGCCGGTCCGCAGCCTTGTACGTGGCGACCTGGGCGACCGTCGACCCTGACGGCCCAGCGCCCGCGGGTGCCGACCAGAACGCGAGTGTCAGCAGCAGCGCTGCGGCCACCAGCCTCCACGTGCTTTGCGCGGCCATCCTCCCGCACCCCCTCCCTAGGTCTCCTCGACCGCCTGCTCCTTGCGGAACAGCCCCATCGTGATCATGAGCGGCGCGTTCGTGACGGCCAGGTAACGGGCCGGCCGCTGCGAATCGGTGTTGAAGTGCTGGTGCCACGCCCAGAGGGGAGGAGAGAACATGTCGCCCTCCTCCCAGTCGATGCGGGTCGGCGGCTCCCCCTCCTTCTGGATGATCGAGTAGCCCCGCCCCACAAGGATGTAGATGATCGCCTCGTTCACGTGGCGGTGCCGCTTGTTGTGGCCTCCGGGAGGCAGTTCACTGATGTGAGCATCGATCGTCCGGTTGCCCGACAGGGCGAAGTGCGCCGAGGCGCTGCCCCGCATCTTCCGCTGGCGGACGGGGTGCGCCTTGAGGTTCTTGAAGGCCATCCCCTCGTAGAGATGCTGCTTGCGGAACTCCTCTCGTTCGGTGGTCTCGTCGAGCGTGCGCTCTGCCACGTCACCACCTCCGCTGGCCGGACCTGAGGCCGCACCGGCGCGGTCGGCCGGCCTCCTCGGCCGCCCCAAGGGACGGTCCGTTACCCGTTAGTGTGGCGCTCGCCTGGGGGGGACGCAAGTCTCTTCGCCGCTTTACAGCGTCAGGGGGCGAACCCGAAGATGGGGATGTGACGGTGATCTGGGGAGCCGGTCTCGCCCTGGCCAGCGCGGCCACCTTTGGTTTCAACAATGCGGCGCTCCGACGGGGGGTCCTGCAGGGCTCGGTCCTTCAGGCGCTGGCCATCACCGTCCCCATGGGCATCCCCCTCTTCCTGGCCGCCGCCTGGGCCAGGGGGGAACTCCTCGCGCTGCCGCGCTTCAGCCCCCCCGCCGCCCTCGCCCTGGCCGCGGCCGGCATCCTGCACTTTGGGATCGGGCGGTACGCCAACTACAGGGCGGTGGCAGCGGTGGGCTCGAACCTCTCCGGCACCCTGTCCGAGTTCAGCGTCGTCGTCTCCCTGGTCCTGGCCGTCGGGTTGCTGAAGGAGCGTCTCAGCGCGCTGCAGATCCTGGGCATCATCATGATCTTCCTGGCCTTCTTCGGGGTGAGGGACGACGCCGAGAACCTGGGCACAAAGGTCTTCCGGCCGGACATGGGCAAAGGGTACCTGTACAGCGTGCTCGCGGCGGTGGCCTACGGCACGAGCCCGGTGCTGGTGCGGGCCAGCCTGTCCGAGGTGAACCTCCCGCTCGCCGGCGGGCTGATCTCGTATATCGCGGCATCCCTAGCCTTCGGCGCCTTCGCCCTGGCGTCGGGATCGCTGGGCCATATCCGCGCGGTGCCGCGCCCCGCCCTTCCCTGGTTTCTTCTTTCCGGCGTCTCTGTGGGTACCTCCCAGGTCTTCCGGTATCTCGCCCTCAGCCTGGCGCCTGTGACGATCGTCTCCCCGATCCAGCGCCTCTCCCTGCTCTTCCGCGTCCTGTTCAGCACCCTGATCAATCCCCAGTACGAGGCGCTGAACCGGCGCATCCTCCTGGCCATTTTTGTCGCCCTGCTGGGGGGTGTGGCGGTGGCGCTGGGCTGAATCAGGCCCCGGCCGGGAACACGGCCGCGTGGATCGCCGAGGGGTCGCTGCGCTCCCCGAGGATGCGGAGCGCACGATCGGTCTCGGCGAGCGAAAACCGATGCGTGCGCACGCGATCGAGGGGATACCGGCCGGAGCGGATAATGCGTAGCGCCTCCTCGACCGACTGATAGTCGCGTCCGCGGACGCCTTTGACCGTCAGTTCGTTCCGCACGACGGTATCGTTGAGGAAGCCGGCGACGGGCCGGCCGTGCTTTGAGGCGGCCAGGATAATCGTCCCGCCTTTGCGCGCCATGGCGAGGGCCGCCTCGACCGTCTCCGTCGCTCCCGGCGCCAAGTCCACGACGACGTCGGCCATCTCCCCGTTCGTCATCTCGCGGACCGCCTCGACCACGTCGGTCCGGCCGGCCTCGATCGTCAGCGCGCCGAGTGCCCGGGCGGCCTCCAGCCGCGTGCCGGCGGATCGACCGACGACGATGATGCGGCCTGCCCCGGCCTCGAGGGCGGCGATCACGCATCCCAGCCCGTGCGCCCCCGGGCCCTGCACGACGAGCATCCCGCCTGGGCGGAGGCGTCCTTCTGTCCTTACCCAGCGGACCCCGTTCGAGATCGGGACGAAGAGCGTGGCCAAGTCCGCCGAGAGGCTCTCCTCCAGCCGGTGCACCAGCGCGTGGGGGTGGAGGTACAGCACCTCACTGAACCCGCCCCACAGGCCGGGTGGGACGTCGGTGGAGGTCGCGCCGTAGCGGAGGAAGGGCGCCTCCGACCGCGAGTCGGTTGCCGCACAAAGGGCGGGACGCCCCGAGAGGCAGAACTCGCAGTGGCCGCAGGGGAGGAACTCCTCGACGGCCACGCGCTCCCCCTCGCGGACCCCCCAGCGCTCGGCGGCGCGCTCCCCCACGGCGATGATGCGCCCGATGACCTCATGGCCGAGGATCAACGGTCCCAGGGTGGCGCCGCGGCGCCGTGTGTAGAAATCCCAGTCGGTGCCGCAGACGCCGCACGCCTCCACCGCCAGGAGGCCATCCTCCGGCCCGATCACCGGCAGCGGCAGTTCGCGAACCTCTGTCCGCAGCGGTGCGACCGCCACAGCGGCCCGGGTGGTCTGCGACGGCGTCAAGGTCGCTGTTACGCCTCGTCGATGTCCGGCTCGGGGAGAGCGATCAGATCGCTGGTGTCGACCAGCGGCGCGAAATCCATGTGGCGCGCGCGCAGCAGGGCCTCCAGTTCGTCGGGGGTCAGCACGACGGCCTGCCCCGCGTTCATGTCCCGGATGAGCAGGCCCTCCTCGGACCTCCCCCGGGCGACGCCCACCCCCACCAGCGCGAACTCGTTCTGCAGCCGCTCCATGCGTTCTTCCACCGCCGGACGGACCGGCGCCTCCTCCCGTGCCGGCCGCTCACCAGGCGGCAGCAGAGGGAACGGCTTGTAGCGCACCCGGGTGAGCCCTTCCAGCTCCAGCGGATCCAGATAAGCCTCCAGGGGCTTCGGCGATATCCCCCGTAGCCGCAGGCGCACACCCGTGGCCGTCTCGAACTTGCTCACCTCAACGTTGCCCAGCCGCCCCAGCGTCGTGTCGGCGATCCAGAGGCGTCCCGGCGCGGCCATGGGTCAGGGGATGAAGGACAGGTTGTAATGCGGCAGGTCAGAGTTGAGGAAGACGACCTTCTTGGCGGCGATCTTCAGGCCGCCGTCGGTCCGGCGCAAGCGGTACTCGCAGCGGGCCGCGAACCACCGCGGCGCGTTCAACCCCGCCTGCCCCGGCCCGCCCGGGCGCATCTCGGCGATGAGCTGATGGCAGCGGACGGTCGCGATCCCGTCGGCGGCGTCCGGGGCGACCTCGACGTTGGAAACGAAGCGGATGGTCCGCGAGGGCGGGTTCTGGTCGAGCACGGGCGTCTTCATCTGACGGAACACCCGCTCGCCCAGCCGGCGCCGGTCGTCGTAGATGATCGAGATGCTGCGGGAGGGCTCCTTCGCCGGATCGATCGGCACCAGGTAGACCCCGTCGTCGGTGAAGAGGGCCTCCCACTCGTCGAACCGCCGCTCGTCCAGGAGGCGGGCCTCGGCGAAGAGGAAACGCTCGGCTTCTTCAGCCCCGAGCGTCGCGGCCGTTCCCATCCCGCTCACGCCTCCGCCATCATCCGGCGCCAGTGGCGGTAGAGGGAGCGCTGGGGCGCCTCGTCGGTCGTGTGCCCGACCCACTCGCCCTCTTCGATGCGCTCGCGGTGCTGGCCCCGGTTGAGCAGGTTCCACCCGTGCCCTGTGGCGTGGACGCCGGTCTGCACCTCGGTAAACACCTCGATGTCATCCGGCGCCCCGAAGCCGGCCGGGCCGTAGAAGCGCTCGTGGCCGCGAAAGCGCCCCTCGTTGATCACCTCCGGCACGCCCTTGAGGGCGTACACGTAGAGCTGCACCTCAGTGCGGTCCGCCGCCTTGGGCATGATCACCCGGATGTGGGTGTCGAAGAGATAGAGGTTCGGGAAGATGAAGATGTTTCGGCGCGCGGAGATGGCGACCAGTTGCTCCTCGGAGAAGCGGCCCCGCATCGCCTCGGCGTACTCCGGATAGCGCTGCATCATCCGGGCCGTCCAGGAGGCGTTAGGGTTGAGGCTGCCCGGCCGCTCCAACAGCCCGTGCCCGTTGGCCAGCCCCCGCGCCGCCCCGGACTGCCGATAGCGCTGGATCTCCTCGACGGTCGACTCGCGGGAGAGCTGCAGGACACGCTGCCAGGAGAGGTGGACGTAGTTCCCGTGGTAGCCGTCGTAGCCGTTCTCCACCTGCAGCTTCCAGTTCCCGGGGTACTCGTAGCGGTGGGGCGGCAGGACCAGCTCCACCTCCTCGACCGGGGAGCGGCCCAACCACCAGTCGATGTAGCGGCGCGCGGGGGCGAGGTGCTCGGCCAGGCTGGGGCCCTGCTCGGCCAGCCGCACGAACAGCAGCCCCCGGTAGGCCGCCAGCGCAGGAGCTCGCACCAGGCCGTAGCCGCTCCGGTCGAAGTCGTCCGGGTAGCCGGTGCTCTGCGACATGCCGATCAGGTCGCCGTTGTTGGCGTAGACCCAGTTGTGGTAGCGGCAACGGAAGAAGTTGGAGTGGCCCCGCTCCTGCCGGCAGACCACCGCCCCGCGGTGGCGGCAGCGGTTGTACAGGCAGTAGATCTCCCCGTCCTCGTGGCGGGTCAGGATCAGCGGCTGCGTGCCGACGACGACGGTCTTGTAATCACCGGCCGCCGGCAGCTCCGAGTCATGTCCGACGTACACCCAGGAGCGCTCGAAGATCCGCGCCATCTCCGCGACGAAGACCTCGGGGTCGGTGTAGACCGCCCCGTGGATGCGAAACTCGCGCGGGTCATCGTCGACGAGCTCCCGGAATCTTCCGACCGCCCTCTCCCCGACCGCCATCGGCGAGCCTCCCTCGTCCGCCCCGCCCTGATCGCAGGCCGCCTGCGACTACCGGACCACCTGGAAGTCGACCGCGCTCAGCAGCTCCCGGAGCGAGATCCCGCTGTCGTACTCCGGCGCATTCTCCAGTTGCTCCAGGTTGTTCAGCCCCGACCACTTGTAGACTCGGTTCGTCGCCGAGATGATCCTGGCCGGTCGGCCGGAGGCGGCGTTGAAGTGCTGGTGGATCGTGGCCGGCGGGATGTAGACGACATCGCCGGCCTTCCATTCGAACCGCTGCGGCTCAGCCGGGACGTTCCACCTCCACCCCTGCTCGTCCGCCTCCACGTCGCAGTCCCAGTGCAGGTCGTACCCCGCCCCTTCCACGACATAGAAGCCCTCTTCGGCAAAGTGGCGGTGCTTCCCCGAGCGGCTCCCCGGCGGGAGGACCTGCATGTAGATGTCGATCGTGTCCACGAGGGTGTCCATCTCCTCGTTGATCATGTGCTTCAGCAGGCCGTGCGGGGACAATTCCCATGGCATCTCTTCCGGTTTGATCAGGCGCTTCTGTTGCGAGCGGCGCTGAGGGCGTTCGACCGCATCCGCCAGCAGCCGCCGGTAGAAATCGACCTGCCGCTCCCCGCGGCGCCAGACCTTGCTCTCTCCCCAGGCCATGCGCTCCCCTCCTACTCGTCCTCGCGCGGCACGAACCCCGCCCCCGTCGGGCTGGGGTTTTTGGGACGGGGGATGACCGTCTTCTGAAAGAGCATGTTCATGAAGATGAACATCGGCTTGGTCTTCATGACCAGCACGCGGGCAGGCCGCTGGGCATCGGCGTTATTGTGCTGGTGGACGGTGTGGTTGGGGACCACCGCCACATCCCCGGCCTCCCACTCGTAGCGCACGCCGTCGTGGACTTCGAAGCCCTTCCCGTCGAGGATGTAGAAGATCGCCTCGTTGACGTGGAAGTGCATCTGAGACCGCCCGCCGGGGGCGTATTCCTCCAAGTGGAGGTGCAGCGTCTGGCCGAGGCCGTCTTCCGGGTGCAGGTAGTGACGAGAGAAGGCCTGGGGGCCGTCGATGAAGTGAATCTCCTCGGCCCGCCGCACCCGCGGCTGCGACCGCAGGCGGCGCAGCTCCTCCCGCAGGTTGTATTCTCCCTGGATGCCCCGCAGGAAGACGCGGTCTTTCCGCTCCTCAAAGTGGTGGGTCCCCACCGTTGCTCCCCCTCCCTTAACCGTGCCCGCCCGGCCCCGGCCGAGGCCTCGTGAGCGCGCCGGGGCGATCACCCCAAAGTATAGCGCGCCCCGGCCGGGGGGTCAGGGCGCCTCCCCTTTCCCTCGGCGGTTCGGCCCTTCATAATGGCGGATGAGCCACTCAGCATGGGTCAGGAGGGACGTCGATGGACGCCCGCCGCAGCGCCCAGGTTGGCCCGACCGATCGAAGCCCAGATGGTACGCTCGGCCCGGCAGCGCCTCCCGCCGCCCCCGACCTCCTCGCCCGGATCCGCTGGCCGCAGGAGGACAACAAGATCCCCCGCGAGATCTTCACCGACCCCGACCTCTTCCGCCTGGAGATGGACGCGGTCTTCACAGGCCCGGTCTGGGTTCTCGTCGGCCACGAATCGGAGATCCCCCGGCCTGGCGACTACAAGACCTTCTCCGTCGGCGCCATCCCCGTCATCGTCATTCGCAGCGCGGACGGCCGGATCGGCGTGCTGGTCAACGCCTGCGCGCACCGCGGCACGCGGCTGGTGGAGGGGCCGTCGGGCAACGTGGGGCGGGGCGGCTTCCGCTGCATCTACCACATGTGGACCTATGATACGGAGGGCCGGCTCACCGCCGTCTCCCTCCCCCAGGATTTCCCCTCGGACTTCCGCAAGGAGGACTACGGCCTGGCCCGCGCCCGCACCGAGACCTACGGCGGGGCCATCTTCGCGACCTTCCACGATGACGCCCCGCCGCTGCGCGACTACCTGGCGGAACTGGCCGACGGGCTGGACCGGGTGCTGGGCGACGGCGCCCTCCGCTACCTCGGGGCGATCAGCGTCATCTTCCGCACCAACTGGAAGCTCTACATCGAGAACATCTACGACGGTTACCACGTCACCGCGCTGCACACGGGCTTTCAGGTCGTCCGCCTCCGCTCGCATGGGGGAGAGCGCCTCGTCCCCAACTACGAGCGCCACGGGCACCTGTGGGGGCGGTCCCACTCCACGCCAGTCGACCAGCTCAACCCCGTGCTGCGGGACATGAGCCTCTTCGAGGTCCGGACGAAGCCGAGCACCGACCACAACATCATGGTCGTCTTCCCCTCCGGCGTCGTGACAGACTACTTCGACACGATCCAGATGCGCTACGTCGTGCCGCTGGAGCTGGACCGCACCATGATCGAGTTCGTCTTCTTCGCCCGCGCGGAGGACACCGAGGAGGAGGTCTGGCACCGGGTCCGGCAGGGGCCGGCCGTGCTGGGACCCGCGGGAGCGATCACGCTCGAGGACGCAGCGGCGCTCGAGCGCGTGCAGTTGAGCGCCACGGCCCGCGGCGAGAACGTCGTCCTCAAGGGGACGCCCCGGCGCTTTCCTCCCTACCGCCACGTGGACGAGGCGCCGATCCGCCACTTCTACCAGGCCTACCGGCGCCTGCTCGGCTTCACCCTCCCCTCGGAAGACGCGCCGCGGTGATCCCCACAGGCGTCCTCGAGGCCGACGCGCGGAAGCAGGCCGCCCTGGATCTGCTCGTGCGCTACGTGCGGGTGGTCGACGATCCGCGCCGGATCGAGGAGTGGCCGGACCTTTTCGCCGCGGAGGCGGAGTACCTGGTGATCACACGGGAGAACTACGAGCGCGGGCTGCCCATCGCAGTTATCCGTGACGACTCGAAGGACCGCATCTGCGATCGCCTCGTCATCATCAAGCAGTTCTGGGGCGCGGGGGGGCGCGCGGAGGACCACCACTACAACGCGGGCTGGCCGCGGCACATCGTCGGCCCCACCTGGGTCGAATCCGGCGATGCGGGACAGCTGCTGGTGGGAGCGCACTTCATGGTTTGGAGCACGGCCGCAGTCGACGGCAGCCCGCGGCTGCTCGTTGTGGGAGAGTACCGCGACGTCGTCGACTTCGCTACCGGCGCGCCCAAACTGAAGAAGAAGACGGTCATCCTCGACACTTCAATCCTCCAGGACGTTTTCGTCTATCCCCTCTAGTGGCCACCCTGCGCCTGACCCTGGCCTGTGGGCCCTACGATCGGACGGAGGCTCTGCGCGACGGCGTCGTGCGTCCTGAGGGGATCGATCTCATCTACGTCCCCATCCAGTCCCCACCCGAGATCTTCGCGCGCATGGTGTCCAACCAGTCTTTCGACGCGGCGGAGATGTCCTGCGCCCACTACCTCATCCACCGGGGCAAAGGGGAGTTCCCCTTCGTCGCCCTGCCGGTCTTCCCGTCCCGCATGTTCCGCCACGGGTACATCTTCGTGAACGCTTCCGCCGGCATCCGGACGCCGCAGGACCTGGAAGGCAAGCGGGTGGGCGTGCCGGAGTACAGCCAGACGGCCGCCGTCTGGATCCGCGGGCTGCTGGCGGACGAGTACGGCGTCCGTCCCGAGACGGTCCACTGGTATGCGGGAGGGGTGAACGCCCCGGGCCGCCCCGACGCCCTGGTCAACCTCCCGGAGGCGCCCGTCTCCATCACCCGCGTCGCCGACCGGACCCTCAATGACATGCTGGCCGCCGGGGACCTCGACGCGCTGATCGGTGCGCGCAAACCGGCGGCGTTCGGCCGGGACCCGCGCGTGCAGCGGCTGCTGCCCAACTACAAGGAACTCGAGCAGGCCTACTACCGGACGACCGGGATCTTCCCGATCATGCACACGGTCGTGCTGCGGGAGCCGCTCTACAAGGAGCAGCCCTGGATTGCGGAGAGCCTCTACAAGGCGTTCGTCCAGGCGAAGGAGTGGTGCCTGGCGCAGATGCGCTTCAGCAGCGCGCTGCGCTACACGCTGCCCTGGCTGCACGCCGACCTCGAGGAGATGGCGGAGGTGTTCGGCGGCGACCCCTGGCCCTACGGGCTGGAGCCGAACCGCACGACGCTGGAAACCCTCGTGCGCTACCTGGTCGAACAGCGCCTCCTGCGGGAGCCCCTGGCGCTGGAGGAGGTCTTCGCGCCGATCATGGTCGTCAGCGAGTAGCCGCTACCTCAGGTGGGGCTTCAGTTTGCCGACGAAATCCTCGACGGCTTCCTGAGTGGTCTTGCCGATCAGCTGACCATCGAAGTTGCTCACCGACACGTTCGTCCACCAGGGGCCAACCCAGACCGACACTGAAGTCTGCGTTCTCTTCATCTCGCTGCGGGGCTCGGTGACGACCTTTCCATCTGTCACATCGAGGACTCTGCCACGAAGCGTCACCGTGGCCGTCAGAGTATAGACGCATCCGACGATGGGGACACAGCCGCCGGTGTATTGCTGATCAAACGCGGCCACCTGGCCCATGACGACGAAATCGGCCTCGAGGGTCTTGGCGACCTTCTGCGCGGCTTCCCAATCGACGAAGCCGGCGCCCTCCACTCTGGCGTCGCGCAAGGC